>JAAUPN010000187.1 GCA_012033105.1 Coleofasciculaceae cyanobacterium RL_1_1 | reverse complement strand
CCCCCGCCAAGACCCAACGTTTAAGCCGCAACGCCTGAGCTTTTTGGAGACACGACAGAACAATTCCCACCACCAACGCCGCCTCAAAGCCTTCGCGTAACGTGATCAGAAAGGTGGGTAAAGCCGCCGTGAGATTCGCAGTTAAAGTCATTTTGCTGGGTCAGAATTCAAAGTAGGGCGTGCTATTTATCGTAATTAGTAGGGTGGGCATTGCCCACCATGACGGATATTGATGCGCTGGCAGATCCTGGTGGGCTGGAAAAGAACATCCTCTATACGCCAACACAACTGTAACGAAGACGGGATTCTTCTTAGAATGGTCTTGATCCCTATAGCCTTTCCGTTCCATGCAACAGTTACGACTTTTTTTTCAACGGATGATCGGCTCGCTTCGCCTCAGTGCGATCGCCGCCATCAGCGCATTCAGCCTCGTGATTCTTCTTGGGTTCCCCCAAACTGCGAGCGCCTCCACAGTTCGCCTAATTCCTACACTCCCCATGGCCAGCCTCTTTCACTTCTCGGGGCCACGTCCCACCGATCTCGGCGTCACCGACGGTCAGCTCAAAACCTGCCCCAGTTCACCCAACTGTGTCTCCAGTCAGAGCCGTGACGCTGAACACTCGATCGCCGCGATCGTCACAACGACCCCCAAAGCTACCCTGGATCAGATCGCCACTCTGATTGAAGCCGACGCCTCCGCCCAAATCATCACCCGCGTCGATGACTACATCAACGCAGAATACACCTCCGACTTGATGGGCTTCGTCGATGATGTGGAATTTTGGGCGAATGCTGCCACGGGCAAAATAGAGGTGAGATCCGCCTCACGTTTGGGAGAATCGGATCTGGGGGTCAACCGCAAACGGATCGAGGCAATTCGAGCCGCTTTGTAAGCTGTTCTCGTGTTCAACCATACCGAGACACGGCTGGAGAGTCTCGCAAATACCAGCGCCAAGGCCGCTCGACACCACGTGTAATCCCGATGCGTGTGGTTTGAACGATCGCGAGATCCTTCGGGTTTGTCGGATGAGGCTGTGTAGTCCGATTTGCCGATCGTGGTTCGATCCAGAGTTCACCCTCTGGATTAAAGGTGGTGCCACAGAGCCTCAAATCAATATCGAGCGCCCGACAAAGTTTCCCCGGCCCAGCGGCAAGGCGATCGAGCGCTTTCGGGGTGCTGACCGTTTGGGTTGGTGGGGGATCGGTTAACTGTAACGCCCGAATTAGCACCGCATCGGCGACCCCTTCCCGCAACGTCACCACATTGAGACAATGGTGCACACCGTAGATCAGGTAAACGTAAATCGTTCCCGGTGCGCCAAACATCGCAGCATTACGCCGGGTTTCTCGCCGGTAGGCATGACAGGCCGGATCATCGGCGGTGTACGCTTCGGTCTCCACGATCGTGCCACGGATGATGGTATCGCCGCATCGTCGTGCCAGGACACAGCCCAGCAGATCGGGAGCGACCTCCGGGGCGCTGCGAGCCAGCCACGTGCGATTGATTGCCGTCAGTGATGTATCGCTTTGACGATCGCCCAACCGATCGCCCAGTTGTAAAAAATCTTCAATCATTGTTTCAGTCAAGCCTGCTCCAAAGAGTCTGCGTTAAGATCGACACACGCATTTTGGCCGATACCACAGGTGATCCGAGCGGCAACTCCTTGGGGTGTTGCTGACGGTCGATCTATATCAGCCCATCATCCGGAATTTCTCTCGGCTTTATACCGTTCTGGTTTAACTTTAGGAGCTACACAGCATGGACGTTAAAACCCTTCTCCTGGCAATCTCGCCCTTTTTTGTCTTACTCTGCCTGTTCTTCGGCACGAAAAACGGCTTCTACGACACGGATAACTACCACGGCAATGGTTCAGCCCATTAGATGTCCATTCCAATCAATCCGTCACCCCACAGTAGACTCGATCGTGCTTAACCGTTGCCGTCGTTCGTTTTGTGTACACTCAAACACGGCGTCGTCTAGCCCGCGATCGGACGCTGGACTCTAGGAGTCAACCCACCTTACCGAAGGAACAAATCTAATATCTGTACAGATTTCTTCCGTGAGCGCGTTGGACGCAACCCAACAAAAAACAAAAAAAGTATTGCGCTTCACAAAGAACTAAGCTACTGTATAAAACCGTTGCGAGAGAACGCCTAAAGCGTTAAATCGCAAACATAACGTGGGTCGATGCCCGAGTGGTTAATGGGGGCGGACTGTAAATCCGCTGGCTACGCCTACGCTGGTTCAAATCCAGCTCGGCCCACTTCAGCCTCTGTAGCTCAGTGGTAGAGCGCACCCTTGGTAAGGGTGAGGTCACGAGTTCAATCCTCGTCAGAGGCTTTTTTAAACAGAATAGATAGTTTGCTTAGAATGTTTCTGAGTTTGAGGTTTGGTTTGATCGTCCTTGGTTGGGCTTCCAGCACGGCTTAACTTCGCTGTACTTCCGTGACGAGCTTGTCGATTGATCGAACGGGGAGGCAAGAACGGTGCTTCAAGTTCCGCAATCTTTCAGAGCTGTCCGGCCGCGATGGTTATGATCACGACCATCTTGTCTCAGTACCGCTTCTTGTGCCGTTCCTATTCACCGATAAGATGTAGGCCAACGTAAGACTCTGGTCTATGCGATATACCATTTTCGCTAATCTTGCAGTTGAGAACTGCGGGAGCACTGCACGATGACACCAGGGCATGACAAAGCTTGGCGTGCCCGTCTGACACGGGCTAGACACACCTGGAAAATTTTTGAGCATCGCGTCCGTTTTGGTCCATCGAACCATCGTAGTGCCAAAACATCGGTCACTCACCTGCATCCGCAAAGCTGGCAGAAACTATCGTTCGTCTTTGCGGCGTTGATGTTGACGGGATCGATCGGCCAAAAATTTTACAATCAGCCCGAGCTGAGTGTGGGTAGTATTGCGCCCTATACGATCGAGGCGAGTGCTTCCGCCCGAGTTGAAAATCCGGACGAAACAGAGGCCCGCAAGCGTAATGCTCGTCGGGGGCAGACCCAGTACTTGTGACCGATCCGGAACTCACCGCAGAGATTTATCGCCGATTTGACCGCGAAATCGAGCGTGTAACCGCGCTGCGAACGGTTGCGGGAGCTTTTCCCTACCTCAAGAGCGATATTCTTTCCAATTCGGCCCAAACGTTTTTGCGAAGCTGCTCGGATGATCTGTGGAGCGAAATTTTACTCGGTTTGGACATCAACTCCGGTGATCTTGATCTCGATGAACTGGGTTTGGTTTCGAGTTCGTCAATGGCAACACCACGTTCCTCCGAGGCTGCTGCTAGAGAGGAGGAACGGTCGGGTGTCGAGTCAAGCGCATCATTGCTCTCGGAACAGGCTAGCCGTGAGTTGGCAGCTTATCGCGATCGTGTGACTCTCGAAGAATTTCGTCCCACACTCGACGCGATCGTCCGGGCGCGGCGTCGCTATCGTCAGGCGCTCACCATGATTGACGAGACCCTCTCACCCGAAAATAGCCGGTTTATTCCCGTTATTTTTGAACTCACCGATTTGGAATGGCAGCAGCTTTTACGTCGATCGCGGCAAGTCCTGATCCAAATTACAACCCAGGGCATCCCCGCCGGTTTACCCAGCGCGACCATCGCCAACGCCGCCCGACTGCAATTGAGTAGCTTCAATCTCACCCGCATCGCCCGTGAGCTGGGCGAACAGTGGGTCACTCAGGCGGCGAGTCCTAATCTCATGATTGATCCTGAGCAAAGTCGGGAACGAGCGGAGCTAGCGGCCAATAAAATTGAGCCTGTTTTTGTCACGATTAAGCAGGGGGAAACGATCATTCGCGCGGGGGAAACGATTAGCCCCGAGCAGTTTATCTTGCTCGATCATTTCAATACGGTACAGCGCGATCTAATCAGTTGGGGCGGACTGTTGAAGTTTGGCGGCGGTGTGATCGCGGTGCTGCTGGCCTATGGCTGGGTTGAGCGCCGATCTCGGACGAAACTCGGGTTGCGCGACCGTACCTTACTGATCTCGATCTCCCTGAGCGCTCCCTTGCTGGTGGGCTTAGGCGCTCCGACCAGTAGCCTCGCTGCGATCGGTCTAATGTCCGGTAGTTTTTACGGATCTTGGCTCGGAGCCGCGACCGTCTGTGGGCTTGCTGTGCTGCTACCCTTCGGACTGAATCTTGAAATCGGCTTACTGGTATCTGGGACGGTGGGCGGACTTTTTGGGGCGATGATGGCGGGACGGTTGCGATCGCGTGAAGAACTCGCCCTACTCGGTCTGGGCATCGGTCTTGTGCAGGGCATCACCTATGCCATCATCACCCTGATCGAATTACTGGTCGGCGGCTCTTCGGGTTTGGTCTGGTCACTGTTACTCGGTGAAGCCTTGCTACAAGGCGCTTGGGGCGTGGCTAGCGGGATTGTTGTCTTAGGCTTAAGCCCCTATCTCGAACACCTCTTCGACGTTGTGACGCCGGTACGTCTCGCCGAATTAGCTAACCCCAACCGTCCACTGCTCAAGCGTCTCGCCGCCGAAGCGCCGGGAACATTTCAGCACACCCTGTTCGTCGCGACCCTGGCGGAATCAGCCGCTAAAGCGCTGAACTGCAATGTGGAACTCGTCCGCACTGGTACGCTCTATCACGACATCGGCAAGATGCATGACCCCCTCGGCTTTGTCGAAAACCAAATGGGCGGGGTTAATAAGCACGACACGATCAATGATCCATTTGTCAGCGCTCAACTGATTGAGAAACACGTAACGGAAGGGCTGGCGATGGCACGCAAGAGCCGCTTACCTCAAGCGGTTCAGGCATTCATCCCGGAACACCAAGGCACAATGCTCATTGCCTATTTTTACTATCAGGCCAAGCAAAATAATGCCCGGGCGCGGTGTGCGGGAAGAGGATTTTCGCTACGCAGGGCCGATCCCCCAATCCCGCGAAACCGGAATTGTGATGCTGGCCGACTCCTGTGAGGCGGCATTACGATCGCTCAAAGATGCCAGCTACGACGACGCCTTAAACATGGTTAACAAGATCCTGCGGGCGCGTTGGCAAGATGGCCAACTTCGAGAATCGAGCCTGACCCGCGCCGAAATGGGCAAAATTGCCGAGATTTTCGTGCAGGTCTGGCAGCAATATCATCACAAACGCATTGCCTATCCCAAAGCTGCATTGACGAATAATCCCTAGCGATGACTAGCCATTCGTGATCCCGAGTTATCAGAATCTCATCGCTGGGGATCGCGGCTGGGTCAGGGTCGTCATTCACGGTCTGGAGTGGTGAAGCACGCGCCTAGCTAATGGGACGAGGTGGCGATTCGAGGGGCGATTGAAGTTCGATCGTGCTGGGACGATTCGGGCGTTGACTGTCGGGGTCGTCGGGGATCTGACCGAAGCCATTGGCGAGTGCCAAGCCACCTAGGGCGATCGCGCTAATTAAGCCCACGATCGGCATCACTCCCATCTCGCGAATAACCCGTTTGATCGGCTGACCTGTGCGGCGCAAGCTGCGAGCTAAATTGTAATGATGTGATCTGGCAGGGTCTCGGACAAAATGTCCGCTCCAACAAACCACAAGGCGCGTCTTGCAATTTGGACAGGTATATAAACCATTTAGCGGTTCATCGGGGACAGGGCGGCTCGGTCGCGCACAGTGCGGACAGACGATCGCGTGTGTATCAAAGGCTGGAGTTCCCATGCGTTTCGGAGAAGAGGAGGAGCGTTAAAGAAAATCGAGTGATGTGGATGATTTGAGGTGTTTTGATTTCCGTCGTCAGTCGTAAATATGCGGTGGAGAAAAGATTTACGTCATCACGCGATCAAAGCACTCATCAAATCAAGTCTAAACAGAATTTTTTATTAAGATTTGAGCAGTTGCTTCCAAATCTTAAAAACTGCGAAGACGGGTCGAGATAGTTACCTACTTAATTTAATACCTTGACGACTCTGATCTAAACGCACAGTGTGGGGCTTGAGCCGCATTGCAAATCTCTAAATCCCTTACTAGAAGAAGGTTATAGCTTTTTTGTTAAGGATTTCTCGCGTCATAAAAATTCAAGCGAATTGACATTTCAAGACAAAGACATCATTCGCATAGAGGTACGATCGGGGAGATGATTACACGTTGGTTAATTTACCCAAACGAAGCGGTGTGTAATCTGTAGATACATTTACGCTTAAAGCCTTTAGAGCTGAAGCATTCAGTTACAATCACAGTCCGTTCAATTAAGCATAAGACAAGCTGACGAGGCTCACACTTTCCCTTGGATCGCACGATTCGTGAAGTGAAGGCTATGCATCGATTTCAGCTCAATTCGTACCAACGTCGAAACGATAGGAGCGGTAGGAGTCGGTTTCGTTGACCTCACCGCTGTAGGTTTGGGATGTGCCATTCGTTGAAATGGTGAGCGTAAAGGGGATCGGTGTCGATGTGAGAGCGTCACATCGGGTGAATAAACTGACAACGGCTTGATAGTTGCCGACGGGTGCGGTCGAGGTCGGCCAAAAAATATTTTCGATCGGGACGGGCATCACGGTTTCACAGAGGGCATTGGCGTCAACATCGAGCGTGGCTCCCGATGCCAGTTGCGGGTTGTTAAAAAAGACAACCTCTCCACCGGGTTCCGAGACGGCGAGATCGAGGTCGTCGCGTCCAGTCCAGCGCAGTGTGACTTGTACGTCACCGGTTCCTAGGGTTGGCGGTGCAAAGTTTGTGCCGCTGAGGGGTAGGCCGAGCAGGGTCTGTGAGTCGGGGTAGTAACGGGCGTACTGGGTGATGTTGGGGCTGCGACGCCATTGGGTGCGATCGATGTCGAGCGTGAGGAGTGGGGCGCTCTGGCCGCCATTTTGTCCCATTGCGACGAGGGAAATTCGACTAATGGTGATGTCCCGGCTAAAGCGAGCGTCAATTTCGGCTTGAGCCATGGCTTCCGATCGCCGTACAAATTGCTGGTAGCCTTCGTTGGGATAGGCTTCGAGGCTGAGATTGGCGCGGGCGGGAACGGCTTGGGCGGGGGGCATGAGTGTCCATGTCCAGCGCTCAAGTGGGGTGGCACGATCGGGGGCAACATTGAGCGAGATCGACAATCCCCCAAGGAGTGCCGCTGCTGTGAGTCGCGCGATCGTCCATCGTCGTTTTGGGGCTTGCTCGATCGCGCCGACTAACCCTGTCATCCCGCTACCGCTCATCACCGAATCTCCCCTCGAATAAGCTCGTTGTGTGGTTATTTCCAGCGACGCTATACAGCGGCAAAGAGTGCCGGGATCGGCTGGGAAGGCGCATCATCGCGAGCGACAACCTCTACGATTTTATTCTCCGCGTCGGCACAGGAGAGCGCCTCGACCGTGATCTTGGCCACTTTTTGGCGGGGAATACTACCCTCGGAGAGAGCATCCGCAGCTTCCATCATGATTTGGCGATCGTCATCGGCATCTTTCAGGCCGCCCGGACGCACGATCGTATAGGTCAAGCCACTGGCTTTCACGTATCCTTCGGCTTGTTTCTTCCAAAACAGCACCAACCAGAAGAGATTAAGGGGATGGAAGAAATTTGAGACGCACATCGAACTCACTAATACGAAATGCTTGATGTTGTTCGCTTTGGCACGATCGACCAGGTTTTTGGTGCCGAGGTAGTCCACGGCAAACGGACCAAAGGCATTGAAATCGGGGGTTGCTCCGGTGGCACAAATGAGGTCGCTACAGCCCTCTAGTGCCGCATCGATCGAGGCCAGATCGCCCACATCGCCGATGACGATTTCTGCCGTTTCTGGCAAGATCGCGGCACGATCGCGATCGCGCACCACCGCCCGCACGTCAATCCCACGCTGCACCAATTCCGTCACCACATGTCGCCCTGTGCGTCCCGTCGCTCCAAATACACATACTTTCATCGAATGTTTTTCCTTAACGCTCTGAACGATATTGGCCTCTCACATCCAGACTAGGTCTAGATCAAGTCCAGATCAAGCCCGGATGCAGTCTAGGGCTTCTATTTTAAATCAGCCTTTTTATCAAAAAATTGGGTAAAAACCCAGACCTTCTAGGACGGCTTTTCTTGCTCTCTAATATAGCGTTTAAGCAACTTAACGGGGCGCCACCAACCGACGATACAAAGTAGCTAGGACTCCATAAGGCATCTTTTCCGTAAGGTTTTGGGTGTCCTGCTTGTCCGTATCGCCTACTGGAAATTCCTTTGATTGCGTTAACTATCTGAGAAATGGACAACTTGGGAGGATACTCAATCAAACAATGGACATGATCTGCCTCTCCGTTAAATTCTTTCACCTGAAAATCCATCTTTGCAGCGACCTCTCTAAACGAGGTTTCAATCAATGCAAGGCTTTTAGACGTAAATACCTTTTCTCGGTATTTGGTGACGCAGACCAAATGAATCTGTAAGTCAGAAACGCTATGCCTCTCTTTGCGAAAACGGGATGCTCCCGAGAAAAGGCAGCAAAATGGGTTCCCCGCGATTCAAGAAGAAAACCAATTCTCAATCGGCGAAGTTCACAAAAGCAGCGTTTTCAATGGGTAGCGGTACTGTCTATTTGGCCAAGATTGGTGATTTAAAGCCAGTATGGTCGCGAGCAGAAATGTTGAATGATTCATATCATTCAACATTTCTGTATTCATATAGCAACCCTAAATCATTTGTGTCTCAGAATCATACATAAACAATTTAGGGAAGTCGAATACTTGAGTGTCACAAAAGAATAAGAATAACTGCTTGACTGCCGAGAATGAATTACACAAATTGTA
>JAAUPN010000186.1 GCA_012033105.1 Coleofasciculaceae cyanobacterium RL_1_1 | reverse complement strand
ACTCCCCTTCTCCCTTGGAAGGGAGAAGGGGCTGGGGGATGAGGGTTAGCGACAACGTGACAGCTATAACAAGTTGTGTATATACGGTAGCCCAGTTTGGGAGAGGGACTTCTAACTCCCCTTCTCCCGGTTTGGGAGAGGGGGCTGGGGGGTAAGGGCAAAGCAAAATCGAATTCATGCAAGAGGTCTAATGATCAAGCGCTATACGTTGCCCCCCATTAGATACCGATGAATGAAGTATTTTTTCTGTGTCTTGGGTTGGGACTGGGCATGGCGATCGCAGGCTTGCAGCGCTTGAAATTTGAGAGATCGCTACTACGGCTACAAACTCCCTTTCCGGCTGATATCAAAACAACGCAGCTTTCATCGTTATGGAAGCTGCGTCGCGGTATCTCCTGGTTGGAAGATAATAATGCTCAACTTTCGCTGGATCTCGAATGTGGACAAACTGCGTTTAAGCTGGCTCCGATCGGCTATCTCCAGGTGGATCGGGATAATTATCTCCAGCGATCGAACCCGATCGCTCGATCTATGTTTGGGCTATCCGATCAGGTGACAGCGACGCCCCGTCTTCTGTTAGAACTGGTGCGATCGTATGAACTCGATCACCTGATCGAAAAAACCCGCAAAACTCAGGAAGCACAGATTCGAGTGTGGACGTTTTATCCCACCAGTGCCAACGTGACGGAAATCGAGCAGTGTCAACCCCTGGCTCTGTGTGGCAGCAGCGTGATTTTGCCCAATGGACATATTGGAGTGTGGCTCGAAAATCAACAGGAAATCATGGAGCTGAAGGAGTCGCGCGATCGCTGGGTAGCCGACCTCGCCCATGAGCTACGAACTCCACTCACCTCGATTAAGCTCGTGGCCGAAACCCTTGAACAGCGGCTGGATGGCACGATGTACACCTGGGTAAAACGCCTGGTGGTGGAAACCGATCGTTTGATTTCCTTAGTTCAAGATTGGCTGGATCTCACCAAGTTTGATACTGATCGGTTTATGGGACACCAGCCATTCCCACTCGCGGATCTGATTGATGATGTCTGGGTGACCCTAGAGCCGCTCGCTCACCGTCGGGGGATTTCGCTGATGTTTCAGGAACGTGGGGCGTTCATGATCGAAGGTAACCGCGATCGCATGTTTCGGGTTTTTCTCAACCTGATTGATAACGCGATTCAGTACAGTCCCGACGATCAATCGATTTCGATTTCGATCAACCCACTCAACCCGATCAACCCGAACAATGATTCGACCCAGGCTCATCAATGCCTGACGGCTGCGCCTACTGCTACCGATCGCATCGATCGCGTTGATCGCTTTGAACGTAACGATCGCATCGACCATATTGTCATCGATATCATCGACTCGGGATCGGGGTTCAGTGACGATGACCTACCCCACGTGTTTGAGCGTTTGTATCGTGGCGATCGCTCCCGTGTTCGGGTCGTGGCGCGTCCGGGTGATCCCCGGCGCGTCACACCAGCGGTAGCGGTCTCGGTTTGGCGATCGTGGAGCAGATTATTCGGGCGCACAACGGCACGGTTACGGCTCGGAATGTACCGAATGGAACGGGGGCATGGCTACAGGTGATTTTACCTTGGTCAAAACGGTCGGCGGATGTTCGCTAGAAAAGTGATTTAGAGTGAGGAAAAACCATTGAGAGGATCGAGACGTGCGATCGCTGTGGCGAGATTCTGCCGCGCTTGGACTTCAAAGCGGATGAGGCCGATATCAGAATGAAAGAGCCGATTGCGATCAAGAAACGATCGCAACACGGTCAAACGTCCGAGGCGAAACGCTTCGTCAGACACGCAGCGGTATTCGTGGGGTTTTAAACCCAGTTTTCGATAATCTATCCGCATCCCCCTATTCTTCCTTAAACCCTGACCCCGTGACCCGCTCGCCCTTTTCTCCGACCTCGGCTACCTCCTCGATTCCTGCTCTGCTAACCGCGATCGGCCTGGCGATCGTCGCCACCATTGCCCTGATTTACCGTCTCGGCAACATTGGCCTGATCGACGAAACCGAGCCACTCTTTGCCGAAGCAGCACGGCAAATGGTCAAAACCGGTGACTGGATTACGCCTTACTACAATGACGCGACCCGGTTTGATAAGCCGCCGCTGGTGTATTGGCTGATGGCGATCGGCTATCGTCTGGCGGGAGTGAATGAGTGGATGGTGCGACTGCCCTCGGCGATCGCGGCGATCGGGCTGATGGCACTGGTGTGTCTTGTGGTGGTGCGTTGTGTGCCGCCATCGCGATCGCCCTACGGCTACCTCAAACCCTGGTTTGCAGGCGGCCTTGCCGGGGCGATCACGGTGCTGAATTTGCATACTTTAGTGTGGGGGCGGACGGGGGTGTCCGATATGCTGCTATCGGGCTGTATGGGCGGCGCGATGCTGGCGTTTTTTATGGGTTACCGCGCGTTGGAGTGGGACGATGTTTTGCACGGCGATCGCGTCTCGGGCGGCATTTCGGGCAGCATTTCAGGAGAGCGTTCTCCGGCTGCGTTTGCGCCGCGATCCGCGCGTGCATGGTTTGGCTTGTTTTATGTACTTCTGGCTCTGGCCGTGCTGACAAAAGGCCCTGTTGGCCTTGCGCTGCCGGGATTAATCATCATTCCGTTTTTGGCTTTGGTGGGACGCTTGAGGTCTACCCTGCGATCGATGGGACTCTGGTGGGGTATTCCTTTGTTTCTGGCGATCGTTCTGCCGTGGTTCGTCCTGGTGATTGCGGAAAATGGTCAGGCATATATCGACAGTTTTTTTGGTTACCACAACGTCGCTCGCTTTACGAGCGTGGTAAATCGCCATAGCGCTCCCTGGTATTTTTATCTGATCGTGATCGGTTTCGGCTTTTTTCCCTGGTCGGCCTATCTTCCCGCCGCGATCGCCCAATGTCGCCCTTGGCATCTCGCCGCATGGCGTCGTGCCTCACGATCGCAACAACTTCCCCTGTTTGCTCTGTGCTGGCTGCTAGGCATCTTCCTATTCTTCTCCCTGGCCGTCACGAAACTACCGAGCTACGTCCTGCCTCTGATGCCTGCGGGGGCAATCCTCGTGGCGATCGTCCTGGCGGATGCCACCTTTGGCAGCAGTGCGATCGCGCCGGGTCTCTCTGCGATTAGCGCCCCACGATCGCCCTTACGCTGGTTAAACGTGGGACATGGAACGAGCATCGTGCTGTGGCTCGTCTGGACGATCACCCTCGGGACAATCCCCCTGTGGTACACCTACGATCCCGCCGTTCCCAAAATCAATCACCAATTGATCGAGTCAGGTGTCTGCCAAAGTACTGGGATCAGTTTGGCGTTGATTACGCTGGCGATCGCGATCGTGGCCTTGCTCCGTCGTCCCTGGATGGGTAGCGCTCAGATCATCGGCTTTTGTCTATTTACAATAGTGAGTTTTCATCCGCTCCTGAGCGAGATCGATCGCCTCCGTCAATTGCCCCTCCGCGACATCGCCAGCCAAATCCAACAGATTCGCCAGCCTGATGAACCCGTGGCACTCCTGGGCTTTGAAAAGCCATCACTGGTGTTTTATCTACAAGATCACGTGATGTTCTTCGATCGCATCTCCATAACGCGCGACTGGATCGACTGCCTCGCTCCCAATACCTCTGCCCTCCTGATCACCGACGAAAAAAGTCAGGAAGATCTCCAACTGCCCCCGATCGCCTGACTGCCATCAGCGAACACCAACGGTATCGCCTCGCTCGCATCGAAGCCCCACCCCGAACATCCCCTCAAACCCCAAACCAACGGAACTGCGTACAGCATCGAGAACTCTAGATGTTAAATTTGATACATCTCTGAATTCCATTACTCTGATTCAGACTTGCAACAATTCTTTACGACCGCTACAACTAAAGAACGTAACGAAATATTAAAAGCGTAAAATCAGAACATCATCCTTGCTTGTTTTCCTTCTGATTGATCGGCTCGATCGCTGTCTACCCATCATCCAACCACCGCATCGCAACCGGCCCGATGACCCAACCTTTTCTCGAACGAATCAAACAAGACCTCAAGAGCGACCTAATTGCGGGTTTGCTCCTGATTATTCCCCTTGCGACCACCATTTGGCTGACGGTCGCCATTTCCCGCTGGGTGATCGAATTTCTGACTCGCATTCCCAAGCAGCTCAATCCCTTTGATGGCTTCGATCCGCTGCTGGTGAGTGTGTTAAACCTGGTGGTCGGCTTGGCCGTCCCGGTGTTGAGCATTTTGCTGATCGGCCTGATGGCTCGTAATATTGTGGGTCGCTGGCTGTTCGATCTCAGTGAAAATATCGTCCAGGCGATTCCGTTAGCTGGATCAATCTATAAAACCCTCAAGCAACTGCTATCGACGCTGTTAAAGGATAGCGGCAGCAAATTTCGTCGGGTGGTGCTGATCGAGTATCCGCGCCAGGGTCTGTGGGCGTTGGCGTTTGTGACGGGAACGATCGCCACACAGATTCAGGCCAAGGTGGACGTGCCGATGTTAAGTGTCTTTGTGCCGACGACTCCCAATCCCACGACGGGCTGGTATGCGATCGTGCCGGAGGATCAGGCGATCGAGGTTGATGTGTCGATCGAGGATGCGTTCAAGATTTTGATTTCGGGTGGCATCGTCAGCCCCACGGACACACCACCGCGCACTGACGCCGCGACGCCGCGCCGACCGACGCTCGAAAGTCTGATTGCAGGCAAAAATAAAACGAACACTAGTGTTGAGGTTTCGCGAGGTGAGATGCCCTACGGCCTGGAAGAAGCGGTTGTGATCGAGGTGGAAGAGGATCGATCCGCCGTCTAATCTGATCGTCCAGACTTCGGATTGCCGCAGACTGGCCTACGATGCATACTGCCACGCCTCCTCGCGCGTTAGGCGAATCTGCGCCAGGGCAAACACCGCCGGAATAATTCGACCGTAGTTCGTCGCGATCGCTCGCCAGCCAATATCCGCAAACAGCCACGCCCAAAGCAACGGACTCACCGCAGCGAACACCGTGCGCGTCGTCGCATACCGTGCGGTATTGATTGCCATACCCCGCCGCGCCATCTGCATCGCGACGAATCCCTGAAACTGTGTTGCGGCTGCCGCGCCTCCCTTGAGGCTCTCCTTCGCCAACTGATGCCGCGCGAACTGCACCGCAAACTGTCGCGCAATTTGATTCAACACCAGCGGTTGAATCACAGCACTAACGGCGATCGCGCTGCTACCACCGACGAGCCAACGTACCGGATCGCGCTGCACCGATAACGGTAGCGGTTGCGCATAGTCCGACTGAGCGAGGGCGGTTTGGATGCGTTGGGTTAAAGCCGCACGATCGCCGCTTGGTAGGCGTTTCCAAGCTTGGCCGAGGAGGTGCAGGAAAATATCGGTTTCAATGTCCACCGTGTTCGCTGTGTCGGAATAGGTGACATGCAAATACTGGCAAATCCGAATCAGAACATCACGGTAAGACAGGTTGTGCGTTTGGCCGCGTAGTACGGTGATGCCATCGGCGGCGAGATAGCAAAATCGGGTTTCGAGGTCATTGAGCCAGCGACCTCGATCGCGGCTTTGAATCTCGATCGGGTGTGGTGTATTGAGATAGTCGAACGGGTTAAAACGCGGCTGAAACAAAAGCTGCGTCAAATCCTGTAGTTCTTCCTCGGTTGCGAGTTCGAGTGCGGATCTGAAATCTTCCATGCGTGTTTCCCTCGGTCGGCTAAATCGGTTAAATCGACCCGATCGAACAGATCGGCCACATTTACATGTTTCCCGACTCATTTCCCGACTCATCTGTGATGTTGATTGAATCGATCGGTCATCAGACGCAGTCCATTCCATTCAGGATTCAGAACCTTGACGTTTGGCCTGAGCGAAATCACATCGGTTTGATCGTCGTTCGTATGCAGTCGAATTTTAACCTCTTTTTTTCATCGCCTTGCCGCGATCGCCCATCGTTAAACCCGAACCCATCATCGAGCTAATCCTTCGGCACATTTAGCATCATGCTTGCTCCGATCTCTATGACATTCGTTAGGGCATCAGCTTTAGATTCACCACCCAAGCTCGAAAAATCAAGCCAACCCGTTATCCAACGACCTCAACACGGTAGAGTGTTCGACGATATCACACGAGTTCGAGTTCGAGATTTCGCTAAAACGCTCTCACGCCAATCGACTCCGTGCCGGTATCTCGTCTATTTATCTCTTTCATTGACTAATTAGGAATTCACTATGAGTGCTGATCCCGTTACCGTTATGAAACAGCAAGTCGGCAAAGCGGCGGCTGATCGCGTCAAATCCGGATCGATCGTCGGCCTCGGAACCGGCTCGACCACGGCCTACGCGATTCAGTACATCGGTGAGCGTCTCGCATCGGGCGATCTGACCGATATTAAAGGTGTCCCGACCTCGTTCCAGGCGACGGTCTTGGCGAAGGAATACGGCATCCCCCTCACGACGCTCGACGAAATCGACCATATGGACGTTGCGATCGACGGTGCGGACGAAGTCGATCCCGATAAGCAGCTCATCAAAGGCGGCGGCGCAGCCCACACGCGCGAAAAAATCGTCGATTCCCTCGCCGACGAATTTATCATCGTGGTCGATAGCTCCAAGCTCGTCGATAAACTGGGAACCACGTTCCTACTTCCCGTAGAAGTCATCCCGATGGCGGTTACACCCGTGATGCGTGCGATCGAAGCGCTCGGCGGTCAGCCCACCTTACGCATGGGAGTTAAAAAAGCAGGCCCGGTCGTCACCGATGAGGGTAACTTGGTGGTGGATGTCAAATTCGAGTCAGGCATTGATCAGCCCGCTGAACTAGAAAAAGTCCTGAACAATATTCCAGGTGTCTTGGAAAACGGATTATTTATCAATGTGGCCGATACCGTCTTAATTGGCGAAATCATCGATGGTCAGCCCGCCGTCCGTGAAATGTAGAGCCGCAGACCTCTGGGATTCTGGGATTGGGTCAATCTCAGAGGTCAACTCCTAGGATGCCTCCTTGAGCTGGGGCGACCTTGATCGATTGGATCGAGCTAGCGAATCCAACAAATCTAACAGACCGAGCCAATCCACTCAATCCAACCCAAGATCCCGCCAAGGATGTATCGATGATCATCGATTCGTTCGTCAGTCCCGATCGCATCATTTTCTGAGGGTCTGACTTCCGAACGTTTACGCTCCCCCCTCAAACCTATGAACCTCAGCGACCTCGCCCAACACCGACAACACATCATCGATCGCTATGGCGAGTGGACGAACCACAACCTACGTTTACCCGACGGCTCCTACACGATCGGCCCCGAACTCCCCAACGTCATCACCCTGCCCGATGGCAGCCAAACCCAAGAAAAATCCAACGTTGAGGCCAAACTTCAACGGTTTCTTCAGGCTATTTCCGATCTTTGCGGTGGCGATTTTTCCCGGCTACGCATTC
Source organism: Coleofasciculaceae cyanobacterium RL_1_1 (assembly GCA_012033105.1). Taxonomy (GTDB): domain Bacteria; phylum Cyanobacteriota; class Cyanobacteriia; order Cyanobacteriales; family Geitlerinemataceae; genus RDYZ01. Next base: position 1,324 of record JAAUPN010000186.1, on the reverse strand, counting down.
TTGATCTGGCCTGTCTAGAAGGGCTCTACGGTCTCGAATTGGCCATGCAGGGCGCACAGGTCGTCGGCATCGAAGGTCGCGAGAGCAATTTAGCCAAAGCGCGATTTACCGCTGAGGCTTGGGGATTAGAAAATATCGAATTTTTCTGCGACGATGTGCGCAACCTCAGCCCAGAGACCTATGGCACGTTCGATGTGGTGCTATGTCTGGGCATTTTTTACCATCTCGACGCGCCGGACATCTTTAAATTTATGGCCGACATCCATCGCGTCACGCGACAGATGGCGATTATCGATACGCATGTCAGCTTTCAGCCAGAGCGATCGTACGACTACGAGGGTCGCACCTATTGGGGACGCGATTATGGCGAGGATCACACAGCCTGGGGTTCGATCGGTAATGAGAAAAGCGCGTGGCTGACACGGGCTTCGCTCTTCGAGCTGATGGTCGATGTTGGCTTTAGCTCCGTCTACGAATGTCACCAGCCCCTAGTAATGAAATTCGAGCAGTTGCGCCATCGCGGCCAGATCGATCGATCGACCTTCATCGGACGCCAAGGCACACCCGTTCAACTGAAATCACTGAAATCAACGCCAGCCAGTCAGACTCGCGAACGTTTTCCCGAAATTCCGCCCGCCTAAGTAGCCCAAGCTAAAAGATGATGATTTGCTTAAAGCAGGAAACTCGATGAGCACTGAGCGGAGTCGAAGTGCGAGCTTGCGCTAAAACACGACTTAATTTTCCTGGTCTACATGAACGGGTTACTTGGATCAGCATCCTCCCCGCCACCTGTGGAACGTTGCGGCTCTTCGCTGCTAGCAACTTCAAAGGGATTATTCGGTGCGGAGTCTTCCGGCGTCGGCTCAGGAGATGCTACCGGTGGAGACATCATCGGGTTTTCGGGAGCGGAAACAGGCGGTGTAGCCGCTGGGGCTGGGGGTGGAACCGGAGCGGCACTACGGGGCGTACGGGGCGGTGCTGCTTGTGCTTTTTGAGTTTTGGACTTGGCTAAATTTTCGAGATCCGAGAGCAGTTCCGCCAACTCATCGTCTTCCTCGAAAACTGAACCGGCTGCTTTTGCCGACTCTTCGGCAGCACGCTGTGGCCCGAAAAGATCGTCGAGTTGGGCGGGTTGCTCATCCTCCGATAGCAACACTGATGTTGCCGAGTCGGGGGGAGGGGAAACCTGGGGAGGCGACCAGTCTGCGGCATGGTACTCCCCAAGCTGGGGGGATTTTTGCCTTGGTAGATTTCTGAGCCGATCGCAAACAGCGCCTGCTGATAGTGATCCAGCGCAGCACGTGCAGCTTCGAGATCCTCGCCG
>JAAUPN010000185.1 GCA_012033105.1 Coleofasciculaceae cyanobacterium RL_1_1 | reverse complement strand
AGATCAAAAGCTGGTACGTGAAATTGCGCCAACACTTTGGCTGTGAGCGCATCACGGGGAAAAACGGCCCGACATTGGCGCGATCGCAGCAGCCAGCGCTCCCACGGCAAATACACCGACCCCGAAAGCCGCTCGATCAGGTCATTAATCCCCGGACGGGCGATCGATCCGATTTCATCCCGGAGGTAATACTCCGATTTCGCCGTTCCCACAAATACAAATCGCGCCCCACTCAGCCGCGCCATCACCAACGGCACAATATCCCCCACCGTCAAAATCACCGCCCCCTGTTTCGCCCACGATCGCACCGTCGCGATCTGCGTCCAGGTCAGCCCCAGTAAACCACCGCGTACATCATTCCAAAACTGACGCCCACTCATATAGTTAAAGCCACCGGACGGCATCGATTTCACCGGCCCCGCGATCGCCACCTCCGGCAGTGTCGCGTACGCGCGTCCCTCACCGACAATCGGCAACGCCGCCAGCTCAATCTCCGGCGCGATCGCCCGGATCTGCTGCAAAATCGACACGGCGATCGTATCTTCTCCGTGACCGTTACTCAAGCATAGCAATTTCATAGCGAGTCGTCAGTTACACCGCTCCAGGAAACGTCAACACGGCTGAAGGCAATATACCCTAGGGGAGCAAACCGGAAGCGAATCAGGCATAAATTAAGGAACAGAAGGAACAGATCAATCGCGTTTTACCTCGAAAATGTGACGATCGTGCATGATACCAATCTCCCAAAACAGAAAGACGTTCTCAGTGCGTTTCAGCCTTGTATGTCAAGGTTAATTAGTCGCTGAAATTCAGAGGATTGGCATGAGCATTGGTATGAGTACTTTTATTAATCTGTCTCAATATATTTCAAGTATATTCTAAATAGATTGTGATACATCATAAATTCGAGAACCCCGACAACACGGACTAAAACGAGTCTTCTCAGGTCGTCTTATTCTCTAGTACCTGACAATCTAAATATTGAGCAGAAATAAGATCGGATTCGACTAAGATATCTAAAATATCGCGGATTTGGTCTTGTGTTAAACCAATATTTTTGAATTTTGAAATTAGCTGAAGATGAAAAATTTTAGATTGAATAGATGACGATCGAACGTGTTCTACATCCCATTCCGATTTTTTATGATCACTTTTGACATTAGGTAAGCTCCAATAGAGTCGTTCTAAAATCGCAACAACATTCGCTTTAGATACTGGCTCACCCACAGCTTGTGTCAGTTGCTTCCACAGCTTGTAAGCGACATCACGAACATGCCCTTCCGTACAATCATGAGCGATCGCGATCGCTCGATAAGACTGACGATCGTTCACTCCCACTAAAATTTGAAATTGGAGATGCGTCAGATGTTTACCCATCTCCTCATAAATTAATTGGTCTGCAATTTGAATCAAATCCTCGAAAGTCATCTGGCACATGGAAGATAGATAGCACAATTACTATCAGTTCCCAGACCTGAAAACTACGTTTTGGACTTAAATTCATTTTTGCTTGGGTAATCCGATCTTTTCCGACCAGCTAATCGACTAGTGTATTCGCGCTATCTATAGTTTCTCGCTTTGTAATTAGGACAATTGGTTAGCGGGGATGGAAACAACAAGATACGATGATCCGCCTGATTCGTTCGTGATGACATCGATCAACCTGGGCGAAAAACCAGGATGTTTGTGCTACGAGGGTTTCGCATTTTTCCTATCCAAAACTCACTCAAACTCAGGTTAAGTTCGGAAGTTTTGCACCGGGATAAAACATCTCGTAAAACCAGCGGTGTTTAAGCTTTAGATCATGGTCAATGCGTCCGGGGATCGGGTGGTGGTGTGGTGCGCTGAGGCTCGATCGCGTGGCGTGGCGATATTTAAACCGGTAGTAGCTGTCGGACTCGTGGGGACGCACGGTTAAATTTTGAAAGTTGATCGTCTGGGGTGAAACACCAAGCCATTGATACACATCGGCCATGACCTTTTGAGGTTCCGCCATTAAATGCTCAAAAATGACAAAAAATAAGCGCTCTTGCTGCATCGGCGGGCGATCTTGTACTGCACAGAGTGACGCCAGCGGAGCACCGACAACGCCTTTGGGTGAGAATAAAGCCTCCGCACGACTGTAGGCAGAGTGACCGGCGAGATCGTCGGGAAAATCGAGCCAAACGGTTTTTTGATGTTGCGCTTCGATCGAGCCAAAAATTTGACCCAACTCACGAATACACACCACCATCCGCACCTCGGGATCGACCTCCTCCGCTAGCTCGATTTGATTCAACCAACCACGATTTTTATCCACCACGATCGGGCAGTCCGTTTCGTCCCACCAGGCTTTCGCAAAGGCGCGACACGATCGCTGTAAGCGGGCATAGGCGCGATCGAATTCGTTATCAAGCTGGGCGAGCAAAAAATCGCTGTCACTCAGCCGCGCTCGTAACATCTGAATTGCGCCAAACAAGGCCGAACTCATGCCGTCGCTATAAATTTCGGGATGCTCCGCGAGGAGTTGGCAGAGGAGGGTGGAACCGGCACGGGGTAAGCCCGTTACGCAGACTAGGCGCTGTTGCATTGTTTTGTGGAAATTGGCGGCGGGAATTCGTCTTATCAGGACTGAGATGTCAGAAGTCGGACTTCTCGCACAGGAGCTGAGATGTCAGAAGTCGGACTTCTCGCACGACGGTTTATCCAAACTTACGCAAGGGATATCAGAAGTCCGACTTCTCGCAGACTCCTAATATTGCTACTGCCCGATCGCCAGCTTCACCGCACGGGGCAAAATCGCGTGTTCCTGCACCTGAACGCGGGCGTGTAGCGTTTCCGAGGTGTCATCGGGCAAAATCGGGACGGCAGCCTGCATCAGGATCGGCCCCGCATCCACTTCGAGTGTCACGAGATGCACCGTACAGCCTGCGATTTTAACGCCAGCGGCAAGGGCTTGCTCGATCGCGCGAATACCGGGAAAACTGGGTAGCAAACTCGGGTGAATGTTGATCGCTTTGCCGGGAAACCGATCGATCAACACATTCGTCACCCGACGCATCCAGCCCGCCATCACGATCCATTCCACACCGTACTGCACCAGAGTTTGCACCACATCAAAATCAAAAGCTTCGCGGCTTTGGTATTGGCGATGATCGAGCAGGACAGCGGGGATGCCCCAGCGTTGGGCGCGGGCAGCCACGGCGGCGTCCGGGTTGTTGTAAATCACGATCGGAATTTCGGCGCGAATCAGGCCATCGGCGATCGCCTGGATCAGCGCCTCGAAATTGGAGCCATTCCCGGACGCGAGAACGCCAATTTTTGCCGGGGTGGCGTTGGCGTTCGGGACGATCGCCACCTCGGGGGAGATGATGGCTTGGGAGTGTAGTGGGGTCGAAGTAGACGAGATGCTCACAGGCTCGGTGATGTAAGGCGGCAAAGAGTCAAGATGTTTCGTTTTTTAGTGAACTCACTATAAACCCATTCTTTCGGTCAGCTCGCCATCAAAATGCCCGAACCCTCGTCATGAAAATAGCGCCCAGAAAAAAGGCAAGCTGAACGGTGACGATACTTGGCCCCGAGGGTAAATCGAACAGTGCGGACACTAGCATTCCAACGACGGCACTGAAAGCACCGAGTCCGGCGGATATCCAAATGTAATGGGTGAATCTGCGACTAAGCAGGCGGGCAGCACAGGCTGGAATGACAACAAAGGCACTGATCAGCAAGACTCCGATTGCCTTAATCGAAATCCCAACGGCCAGGGACAGTAGCACGATAAACGTAGTACGTTGAACCGAAGCCGAAACACCGCGAGCGATGGCCATCGGTTCATTAAGTGTCAGCAAAATTTGCGATCGGAGCGTTAAACCAATAAAGGTAACGCAGACCATCAAGAGCAAAGCACTGAAAACCAAGTCCGTACCTTGCACGGCCAAAATATCGCCAAAGAGCAAATTGGTAATACCACCTCGATAGCCCTCCCGAAAACTGAGCAAGATCACGCCAATGGCGAGAGAAGAGGAGTAGATAACGTTGAGCAAAGCATCTGTCCAAAGATGCGTATGTTCCAAGAAATAGGTCACACAGAGCGCAAACAGAACCGCAAAGGGCAGTAAACCCCAAGTTGGATCGAAGCCTAATAAAAAACCAAGGCTAATCCCCAACAGGGCAGAATGTCCGAGGGCATCACTAAAGAACGAAAGCTGGCGAAGAATCACAAAGCTTCCTAACAGTCCTCCCATCAACCCGGTCAAAACACCACCCATTAGGGCTCGTTGCATAAAGGGTAGCTGAAACAATTCGAGGACGCGCGTGAATTCAGCCTGGAGCGTCAACATAACTCATTGATGGAGCGAACTTAACAGGAATGGCGATAACGGACAAATTCAGACCCATAGGCAAGGGTCAGGTTTTCGGGCGTGAGTGCATGGTCGGGAATGCCTTGACACAACAGGGTACGATTCAGACAAAGAACCCGATCGCAACTACGACGCACCATCTCCAAATCATGGGAGATTTGCAAAATAGTCCAGCCTTGTTCTTGCTTGAGCGTATAAAGCCAGCGATAAAAGTCTGATTCGCTGCGGGCATCTAAACCTGTGGGTGCTTCGTCAAGGATGAGTAAACGGCGCGGACGCACCAAACAGTAAGCCAGTAGCACCCGTTTGGTTTCTCCTCCAGATAACTGGCTGACGGGTCGATCGCGCAAATGCCACGCTTCAACCTGGCTTAAGGCCTGTTGTATGGCGCGATCACGTGTGCGTCGTCCAGTCCAGGGTAGGTGTGGTCTGATCCGATCCCAGCCCAGCCCCACTAGTTCAGAGGCCGAAATCGGAATACGGCGGTCAAGTAAAAAGTTTTGCGGCAAGTAGGCGATGTCTTGCCGCACCTCGATCGGTAGCCGACCGCTGGGAGAAAGGGGCTGTCCCAACAGAAAAACGTTTCCTGCTTGACGCGGCAAAATGCCAAGCAGTGCTTGAATCAAGGTGCTTTTACCGGCTCCATTCGGACCGACGATCGCCGTGTCCGTTCCTGACTCTAAAGTAAAGGAAACATCTTGTACCGCCAAATGGGTGTCACGGCGAACCGTTAAGCCTTCAACGCTTACGAGCGTCTTTTGTGGAGACAGATTCCCTAGAGTCCCCACGGCTACAGATTTGACTACCATCGGCTCACGCCTTGAAGCAGAGGCAACTCAGGCATAATCGTTGCGAAATCGGGTAGCCAAATTGGTGATCCCGCCTGATCCGGAGCCTCGAAACCCGCCACCAAATTTTCGGTGTTCTGGCGCATGATTTGTAAATAGTCGTCAGAGTTTACCGCATCAGGTGCTCCAGTTTCACCGGGATCAAAGACACTGACACGAATGCCGAGATCCTTGGCGATCGATGCAAACGACTCTTGACCCGCTTGGGGTTCCGTCATAATCGTACTTAACCCCTCGGCTTGAACGGTTTCCATCACTTGCTTCACCGCCTCAGGCGAGGGATTTTCCTCGGGAATGCCCACTAGCATTTCAACGTTTAATCCATAGCTCTCTGCAAAGTAGGGAGCAAAGTCATGGAATACGACAAACGTTTGACCGAAAAAGGGGGCGAGTTGAGCTGTAATCTCGGCATCAAGCGTTTTTAAATCAGCAATGAACGCCTCAGCATTCGCGGTGTATTCTGGTTCTCCTGCGGGATCGGCGGCAATTAATCCATCGCGGATATTTTCCACTTGTTGGATAGCCCGTTTAGGATCGAGCCAAATGTGAGGATTGAACTCACCATGATCATGGCCGTGTTCAGCATGGGCATGGTCGTCACCCTCGGCTTTGTCATGATCTGACTCGGTGTGTTCTTCATCATGATCTTCTGTGGTGAGTGTCGGAACACCTTCGCTAGAATCGATGATGAGAAGGTCAGGATTGGCGGCATTCTCAATGGTGTCATCCAGAAAAACTTCCATCTCTAGACCATTTTTTACCAAAACATCGGCTTCTGTAATGGCTTGAGCATCACTGGGTTTAGCCTGATAGTCGTGAGGGCCAACGTTTGTCGGTAATAGTTGGGTGACGATCGCGCGATCGCCCGCCACTGCCGTCGTGAACTGTGTCATGGGCAAAAATGTCGTAACAACCTGCAATGTCTCCTCCGGTTCCGGGGTTGCGGATTCACGCGGAGCAGTTGTGGGATTGCACCCACCGAGACCGAGAGCAATGGCTCCCATCACAGCTAAGGTCGTGTGCTGCGGTAAAGCACAACGTAAACCATTCAAATTATCCAAATCCTTGTCCTGTTGTTGTTTGAGTCCAGAGCAATACTTCACCTTGCCCCCCTCCAGCAGCAAGAGTCTTGCCGGAGGGTTGCCAAGCAAGGCAGGAGAAACCGGTCGGTGCGCCCTCGAAAAGCTGAGTTAGGCGGTTCGCCTTGCGCCAAAGACAGAGCCAACCATCATCGGCGACCGAGGCAAGCTGTAATGATTGGGGCTGAAAGGCGATCGCCCGGACACTGCGTTGATGGAAATCCAGGACTTGGGCATTCCAGCCGATCGAGGGATCACGATCTTTTGTCCAAACCACCACACCTTCACCACAGATCGAGGCGAGGAGAGGTGTACTGATTGATCGGCGGGGATCAGACCAAGCGAGCTGCCGAACTTTTCCCGGAAACCCTCGCATTTGCCAGGGGAAAGGGTTGCCATCTTGCCAGACCATCACAGAGCGATCGTTGTTACCCGAGGCGAGATACTGACCATCGGGCGACCAGGCGATCGCTTCACTCGCGCCCCCGAGTTGCTGTACCACCGGTGTGTCTTCCCAAGCGTGACGCCACCAGGTTTTGATATTCTGATTACCACTGACCGAAAGGCGATCACCCTTGGGATGCCACGCCAAGTCGAGTACGGAGGAAGACCTGAAGTTCAGCTCCGCGATCTCGGATTGCTGGGTGGCACTCCATACCCGAACATGACGTCCGAACCCGTAGGCCAGTTCGGGATGATGTGGATTCCATTGCAGGCGATCGATCCAAATATGAGAATGACCCAAAGCCACAATTTGAGTCGGGATATGACCGTCTAAGCGCCAAACCAACACCGCCCCAGCTTGTCCACCGGCTGCTAGAAAAACACCATCACCGGAGACTGCAAGCGCATCGATCGACTTCCCCTGTGCGACCTGTAAAACCGTTACTGTTTTTGTGTTTGCCGCATACTGCACCACCTCCCCAGCGGCGGAACTCACGGCGAACCATGTCCCATCCGGTGACCAGACGATCGCGGTGATGTAATCCGAAAGCGCCGTGTACCACTGGAGGTCAAGTAAATCCCGATCTTTGGTTTTAGACGCCATTTAACCCTACTTGTCAAACAACAATATGAAGCCACACGATTAAGTAGACTAGGAAAATTGAAGTTACGTAAGCCACGTCACTCAACCATCCTGATTGCAGACAAGCTAGAAGCTTATGCTACGCATAGTCTCGATTAATTTGCTTGACCGACTTAGATGATTCTCAAAATAGTTAAACTTGAGCATTTTGTGCAACCAAACAAGCTCGAAAGCTGTCAGCCAAATTCATTTGTTCTAGATTTCGACCAATAAAAACTAGCTCATTAGTACGCGATTCATCCGACTTCCAGGGACGATCCTGACAGCCATCAAACAGCATGTGAACTCCTTGGAAGACGAAGCGACAGTCTTCGCCGGCTAGATTGAGGATGCCTTTCATCCGAAAAATATCCGGTCCGCGATCGCGTAAGAGTTCGCCTATCCACGCATTGAGCTTGTCTCCATCGAGTTCACCAGCTTCGATCAAAGCTAGGGAGCCAACGGTTTCATCATGCTCATGGGCGGTCTCGTTTAAAAAATCAGGGTCAATCTGGAGGGCATTATTCAGATCAAAAGCATTCATCCCAAGGATCATCGCTGTTTCGATTTGAGCATTACGAGTGCGAAAGACCTTGGCGATCGCATTCATCCCCCGAATGCGCTGCTCCAAGGTCTCTAGTTCAACCTCGGTTACTAAGTCGATTTTATTGAGCAGAATGACATCGGCAAACGCGATTTGTTCAATCGCTTCCTCCGCACCCCAGTGTTGCCAGATATGACGAGCATCCACCACGGTGATCACGGCATCGAGTCGAACCTGGGTTCGTACTTCATCATCAACAAAAAATGTCTGAATAACGGGTGCTGGATCGGCCAGTCCAGTCGTTTCAATAATGAGGTGATCGAATTTATCTCGTCGCTTCATCAAATTGCTAATGATGCGGATCAGATCTCCTCGAACGGTGCAGCAAATACAGCCATTATTCATCTCGAAAATTTCTTCATCCACATCGATCACAAGCTGATTATCGATCCCCACAGCTCCAAATTCGTTCATGATAACCGCGATCTTTTGACCGTGTTCATCCGTCAAGATGCGGTTTAGGAGCGTCGTTTTTCCCGAACCCAGGTAGCCCGTGAGGACTGTTACAGGCACAGTTTTTCGTTCAGTGGTGACAGTCATAGATGATCTTGAACCGGCTTTACGCAGTAACATTGAGTAGAATGATAATCATTATCATATAGACCGAGACGACGTAACACAACCCCCGATTTTGCTAGGTTGATATTGAAGACCGGTGTTGGCGCAGACATAATGATCAATGTCTGATGTCTGAATGTCTTGGACACGAGTTCGAGGGCTGTAACTTCGCTCAAGACTCAAGACTCAAGGTCTGCTTTGATTCCTGTTTTCCCTTCTCCCCCTTAACTCATGCTGGATCTTCACAGCCACACCACCTACTCCGATGGCACACTGACCCCCCCGGCAGCTCGTGGAAGCCG
>JAAUPN010000184.1 GCA_012033105.1 Coleofasciculaceae cyanobacterium RL_1_1 | reverse complement strand
ACCTTTTCCTGTTACTGAAAACAGTAGCAGGCTCAGAGATCAATAGACAACCCACCAAAAGCCGTCCTAGAAGCGATGCACTGAGCCTGTCGAAGTGGACGGGGTTTTAAACCCAGTTTTTCGATAAATCACGCCTTAGTTTAAGGATGAATTTTGATCGCGGTACGTTATATCCGCTCATGCTTGTTGTCAAGATTTAGGCTCACACTCCAATCTCACGTCCAAAAATTCGACCTTAAACTCGCTCATCTACGCTGATCAGCACGGCTCGATCAAAAATTGACAACGATCGCGCGACGAAAATACATGGGTGAAGTGATCATTCGCATAGGTATCACTCAGCTCCAGATTATAAAAGTCGATCACCCCCTCCTGGAAGTAAGGCCCCGCGTGCCACGTACCGCGATTTAGCTTGAGAAAACAATCCCCCGGAACTTGAAAAGCCCGGAGCCGATCGCGATCCGGCTCCCGACTCGCCGCATTCGCCGGAGCCACCGCAATCCACCACGTTTTACCCCGCAATGAGCCGAGGCACTGCGTACAGCGATCGTGTCGCGTAATCCGATCAAACGTTAAACCCTTCGCCAGGATCTGCATGATATAAAACCGTGGTACACCATCCCCCAATTCCACCTGTGCCTCTGTTGCATCAAACGGCTTACCGTCTGGACTCGCCGTGATGACCTGGCCATAAGGTGCAAAAGACTCCGGTGAGACCAGATCCGCCCCGAGCGTAATCGTTTCGAGTGGATCGCGACAACGCTCAGATCGCGAAATAGATTGCAGTTCGGCTTGGTTTAGATCTGTCACGATTTTTACGTCAGACTTTACATTAATATTAATCTTGCGCTAGGGCGGAGAACGACCTCAACAATCGTGTGAGAACAGCACAACAGCCAATCGCGAGTCTCACCGACAGCGTAAGACATTGCCGCAATCGGCAACCCTCGATCCACGCGATCAATTCTGCCACTCCAGCAGGTTTTTTATGACCGCCCGTATAGCCTGCACCATCGGTGGTAGTCTTAGGGGTGGCATATTTTAACAGTATGTAATACTGCCAACCCCTAGCACGGTTCACGTATTTGAAGACATAAGCATGGTCACCACGGCAGAAAAAACGAATAGCGGCTTTGTAACCCAAGTCATCGGCCCGGTTGTGGACGTGAAGTTCCCCGCCGGAAGCATGCCCAAGATTTATAACGCAATTAAAATCCAAGGTAAAAACTCCGCAGGCGAAGATGTATCCGTCACCTGCGAAGTACAACAACTGCTCGGCGACCACCAAGTGCGCGGTGTCTCCATGAGCACCACCGACGGTATCGTTCGCGGTATGGAAGTTATCGACACGGGCGCAGCGATTAGCGTTCCGGTTGGTAAAGCAACTCTCGGTCGTATCTTTAACGTCCTCGGCGAGCCCGTAGATGAAAAAGGTGCAGTTGGCTCAGAAGAAACCATGCCGATTCACCGATCGGCTCCTAAGCTAGTCGATCTCGAAACCAAGCCCGCGATCCAAGAAACCGGCATCAAGGTCGTTGACTTGCTCGCGCCCTACCGTCGCGGTGGCAAAATTGGTCTGTTCGGTGGTGCTGGTGTCGGTAAAACCGTCATCATCATGGAGCTGATCAACAATATCGCCAAAGCACACGGCGGTGTCTCCGTCTTCGGTGGTGTGGGCGAACGTACCCGTGAAGGGAACGACCTCTACGCTGAAATGACTGAGTCGGGCGTGATCGATCCCGAAAACCTCGAAAACTCGAAGGTTGCACTCTGCTACGGTCAGATGAACGAGCCGCCTGGAGCGCGTATGCGTGTCGGTCTGTCGGCTCTGACGATGGCAGAATACTTCCGCGATGTGTCTAAGCAAGACGTTTTGCTCTTCATCGACAACATCTTCCGCTTCACCCAAGCAGGTGCTGAGGTGTCCGCACTCCTCGGTCGGATGCCGTCCGCCGTGGGTTATCAGCCGACCCTCGGTACTGAGATGGGCGAACTTCAAGAGCGCATCACCTCAACCAAAGAAGGTTCGATCACCTCGATTCAAGCTGTCTACGTCCCCGCAGATGACTTGACCGACCCGGCTCCGGCGACCACCTTTGCTCACCTCGACGCCACCACTGTACTGTCGCGTGCGCTGGCCTCGAAGGGCATCTATCCCGCTGTCGATCCGTTGAACTCGACCTCGACCATGCTCCAGCCGAGCATCGTCGGTGACGTTCACTACAACACCGCACGTGCCGTCCAATCGACGCTACAACGCTACAAAGAACTGCAAGACATCATTGCAATTCTAGGTCTTGACGAGCTTTCGGAAGAAGACCGTCAGGTCGTTGCTCGTGCGCGTAAGATCGAGCGTTTCCTCTCGCAACCGTTCTTCGTGGCTGAAGTCTTCACCGGTGCGCCTGGTAAGTACGTGGATCTGCAAGACACCATTAAAGGATTCAATATGATCCTGAGTGGTGAACTTGATTACCTGCCGGAGCAAGCGTTCTACCTAGTAGGCAACATTGAAGAAGCCAAGGCAAAAGGTGAAAAACTCCTGGCTGAATCCTAAGCGATCGCCTCAGGGTTTACACCTCCTCACTGCGGCTTTGACCGTGACGGTTTCAGTCCTAAATTGATGACTTGAGACCGTGGCGATCATCAAATGCTGAACTCGTGCTGTGCTGTTGTTTAGTTTGGTTCGGTGAATCTTTGCGATCGCGAGCTATCTAAACAACAGTCCAAAGAGCTTTAAAAGACGTCTCTCAAATCGCTTCGATTGATACAGGTATGACCTTACAAGTGCGTGTCATCGCTCCCGACAAAACGGTTTGGGATGCGGAGGCTCAAGAAATTATTTTACCGAGCACCACCGGACAACTCGGTATTCTCGGCGGTCACGCCCCGTTACTGAGTGCGCTCGATACGGGCGTTATGCGCGTACGTGCTGACCAAAAATGGTCGTCGATCGTCCTCATGGGCGGCTTCGCCGAAATCGACAATGACTGCGTGACGATCCTCGTTAACGGTGCAGAAGCTGGCGAAGGCATCGATCTTGCTGCGGCACAGTCTGAGTATGAAAGTGCTCAAGCTAAAACTGAAGCGGCTGCAACAAAGCAAGAAAAGATTCAAGCCAAACAGGCTCTGAAACGTGCACGCGCACGCCTTCAAGCAGCGGGTGGCATGTCTTAAGTATTATTAACGATTAAGCTCTAGGTGCTGTTTACAGGTCAAACAATCCTGTGATGGACTGTAAATTTAGATTTGCCTGAGTACAAAGTAGCCCAAGTAAATTCAGCCAAACGATGCGTAGTGCAAGCATCCAGCTTGTCTACAACTCGGATAATAGCGTGATACAGATCATGCTCTTTTGCTGCTGCCACGTTATCTACTTTTATGCTCTTGGACTACTCAATCATCGTTAATGAATCCAGTTTGGGTTCAGGTTTGAGTTCAAATTTTAGTGTGAGTCGGAACTTAAATCTGGATTGTAAAAAGGGGTGCATATATGCACCCCTTTTTGATTGAGTAACCTTAGCGCCAACTACCGCGCGTCATAGCGGTAACTCGTTCAGCTTTGGCGAAGAGAAAGCTTCCAGTAACCCCAGTACAAGGCGGCTCGATTTCGAGTTTGACGATCGAATCCGGCTTAATGCAGATGCTTTGGTCGATGAGTTGAAAGACCAGAAGTGGTGCATCCAAGGATATTTGGAGCTGTTGCAGAAACATTTCGGGGGTCATCGGTAAGCTGAATGCCTCTTGTTCACCATTTTGCAGATGGAATGTCACTTGGGTAACAGGGTTGGACATAATTGGAGACTCCCCAGCAAAAACATCGGGCGAAACCCTGACAAGATCCTAGCGTTAACCGGTTCAAGTGCAACAAAGACGCATCACCAAAGCTTCCTTGCTATCGATCAACCGACTGCCTCTGCTGAAGAATCGACCTTTGCCAACGGGAGCTGATGAGATATTCATAAGACGAGCATGACGACTCATCGCCCCATATAGCCGTCATCCTTGACCTTTTTGCGTTATGCCACTAACACCACGACGAGCCGCCTCAAACCCTAAAAAAACATAAAACAGCAACACTCAAGATACGCGCCAACACTATCAAGCCGATCCACCACAGAACGTAACCGTTCACACCATTTGACCGCCATCACATCACTCCGATTGTGGTTTCTCCGCTCACAGTGCATCTAAAAATGCCAAAAGCGACGATATGTCGGGCGATCCCCGATTCTCGTCCACCCCCTCAGAGATTGAATACACGTGCTATAAATATGAGGGTTTTGTGGCTTTTGTTTACAAAAGTTTATGCAGTCGCCTACACTCGCCGTCGCGTTTCGCGCCTCGCCTGCACACAACCCTTCCACTTTTCCCGTCAAGACTATATCCCTGAACCTATGACAGTCGCACCCACCGCAGTACGATCGAGCGCAACACTCGATCCGTCACTGCGACTGAAAGACATCCTGAAAACCTTACCGAAGTCAGTCTTTCAGAAAGATTCACGCAAGGCGTGGCTGGCCGTTGTGGCCAATATCATCTGCGTCTCGCTGGGTTATCTCAGCATTGCCTACTCACCCTGGTATCTGCTGCCCTTTGCCTGGATTTTTACGGGAACGGCGCTCACAGGTTCTTTCGTGATTGGTCATGATTGTGGACATCGATCGTTTTCCAATAACAACCGCATCAATGATGTTGTCGGACATCTGATGTTTCTGCCGCTCTTTTTCCCGTTCCACGGCTGGCGCATTCAGCATGATTTTCACCATAAGCACACCAATAAACTCAGCGTCGATAACGCCTGGGTTCCGTTCACAACGGCTGAATTCTTGGCTGAAAGTCCAGCCGTTCAGTTTATCTATACCCACGTGCGCGGTCGTTTTTGGTGGTTGGGTTCGATCGGCCACTGGTTCACCAAGCACTTTAACTGGAACGACTTTCAGGGTAAACAGCGCGAACAAGTGCGTTTCTCAGCGTTGTTTGCGATCGTGGGCATGGCCGTTATCCTGCCGACCCTAATCGCTACCACCGGCATCGTTGGCTTCTTCAAATTCTGGGCGCTACCCTGGCTGGTGTACCACTTCTGGATGAGCACCTTCACGATCGTCCACCACACCCTGCCCGAAATCCCCTTCACCCCTGCCGAGACCTGGAATGAAGCCGCTGCACAACTGAGCGGTACGGTGCATTGCAACTATCCCAAATGGGTTGAAGCACTGTGCTTTGATATCAATGTTCACATCCCGCACCACCTCTCGACGGGCATTCCCTGGTACAACCTGCGCAATGCTCACGCTGCGATTCAAGAACATTGGGGCGACTATACGATCGAACGCGATTTTTCCTGGGCGTTGATGAAGGAAATTACGGATGTTTGTCACATTTATGATGATCAGTATCGCAATGTGCGCGATATCTAGTTCTCCGGATCTAGTATCAGCTTGATTCGTTGACGATCGAGCCTAAATTAGGCGCAATACATCACGCAATACGTCGTCAAGACACATAAAAAAGGGGAATGCTGCTGGGTCAGCACTCCCCTTTATATATATCTATGCACGCTTATTGGTGTCGCAATCCGCAAGCCAAGCGATGTGTTCATTCAGCGGAAATAGACACCAATTTCGCCCTACTTTTACGCTAGAAGCTGACGGATGGATGATTCGACCTGTCCAGCGTAGCTGCTACCAAATAAGTTGAAATGGTTGAGGAGATGGTAGAGGTTATACAAAATCTTGCGGCGTTTATAGCCCTCATCGAGTGGCCATTCTGCGTTATAGCCTTGATAGAATGCGGGCGAAAAACCGCCAAATAACTCCGTCATCGCGAGATCCGTTTCTCGGTCACCGTAGTACGTTGCTGGGTCAAAAATCACGGGTATACCATCGCGCGTCACGCCCGCATTACCACCCCACAGATCGCCATGTACCAGCGATGGGATCGGCGCATGACCTGCGAGTAATTCCGGGACGCGATCGACCAGCTTTGCCCCGCCGTCAAACTGTCCGCCTTTTCTAGCGGCCAATCGCAGTTGAAACTCTAGGCGCTGCGTGGCAAAAAATTCAGCCCAATGCTCTGATCTGTCATTCATTTGCGGCGTCGAGCCGATCGTATTGTGACGCTCCCAGCCAAAGCGATCATTACAGCCCTGACGGTGCATTTGCGCTAATTTTTGTCCCATTTCAAACGCGGCGGCATCGGTCGATCGCCGCCCGATATCGAGATATTCCAGCACAATATAGGACGAACTCCCCGCAATTCCCCAACAGATCGGCTCTGGCACGCGGATGGTTTGCGTCGCGAACATTTGCTTCAGACCCAACGCTTCCGCCTCGAACATCTCCAGGTGTGTTTCACGATTGGTTTTGACGAAAAAATGCCGATCGCGATCGCTCAGAATAAAACTCTGGCTAATACATCCACCGCCGATCGAGCCGCGATCGTCGGGGCGAAACGGGCGACCCGTCGCGGCACTGATTTTTTGAGAAATCGTATTCCACATGGAGTTCACTTCAGGGACGGGTCATAAAACAAGTATCAAACACCAGAACGAAGACCTGAACGCACAAAAAATGTCCAATCTCATTGTAGGGGGGGATGAGATCGGACGGTCAAACGGGATCAAACGAGACGTTCAATGGATTGTCGGTATTGCTTGGGCGCGATCGGTGTTAGTCCGTCGGCTCCCACCCAGGTTAAACGTTTAGTCGATCGAAATCGCCTGGGGGCCACTCGGCGGCGACGGCGGCATCTGATCATCATCGGAGGAGGTTGTCCCCGTTTGCTTTTCCAGCCAGGTTTTAACCGGATCTTGGCTGAGATCGACCCCTAAAACTCCGGACGCAAACCCACCAAAAAAGGCAACGGGTTCCGCAAGGAGTTCTTTGACAAACGGTTGAATTTCTTCAAAAAACATAGAGCTTACTCCCGGACAGGCGGGGCATGGTTAACATTAACTTGACATCCTCTCCCAGCAACCCTAACAGGTATGCAGGGAGATTCCTTGGGTCACCCCAAAGATTTCCTGCTTCACAGCCAGCCAACTAGAATCAGTGACCCGATTCCCCGTCGCCTCGACTCCACAGGCATTTTCGATTTGCCGTTGCCCACGGCTACAGATAACTTGTCCACTAGCCACATCACGAGGCTTGATAGACCCGCAGTGATGGCAGTGATGGATTCTGATAGCACGGATATCAACAGCACCAAGGGAAACTTGGCAGCGATCGTAACTTCACATATCGTTAAAATCCTAACGTGCGATTTCCCTGGCGGCTACGTCCGAGAGGGGATCGACCCATCCGGGGTGTCAGGGAACCGGATCGGTCTCGGGCGATCGGGGCGGTGCTTGCGACTGGTATCCTGATCCAAGCATTGCTAATCTGTCGTTTGATTGTTTATCGCTTCGTTTGTCACGCTGTAAAGCGAAAGGTTTATGTTTGACGCGCTCGCCGAGAATCTCGAAGCTGCCTGGAAAAAGCTTCGAGGTCAGGACAAAATTTCCGAATCGAATATCCAAGACGCTTTAAAACAAGTTCGTCGGGCGCTGCTCAATGCCGACGTGAACTTGCAAATTGTCAAGGAATTTGTTGCCGACGTCGAGCAAAAGGCGATCGGTGCGGAAGTAATCTCCGGCGTGCGTCCCGATCAGCAGTTCATCAAGATCGTTAACGATGAACTCGTCAGCCTGATGGGTGAGAGCAACACGCCGCTGGCTCATGCGGACACTGCGCCGACGATCGTTTTAATGGCTGGGTTACAAGGGACGGGGAAAACGACCGCCACGGCGAAGCTAGCGCTCCATCTAAAAAAACAAAACCGATCAACCCTGCTCGTCGCGACCGACGTTTATCGTCCTGCGGCGATCGATCAGCTCAAAACCCTCGGTCAACAAATTGGCTCCCCGGTGTTTGAACTGGGAACCGATGCGAACCCGGTCGAAATTGCCCGTCAGGGTGTCGCCAAAGCGAAAGCCGACGGAATCGACACCGTGATCATCGATACCGCCGGTCGCTTGCAGATCGACGAAGCGATGATGGACGAGTTGAAGCAGGTGAAAGACACCGTGCAACCCCACGATACGCTGCTCGTTGTGGATGCCATGACCGGTCAAGAGGCCGCGACCCTGACCCGTACGTTTCACGATCGCATCGGTATCACGGGCGCAATCCTCACGAAAATGGACGGTGATAGCCGAGGGGGGGCAGCACTCTCGGTACGGGCGATTTCCGGTCAGCCGATTAAGTTTGTTGGGGTCGGTGAAAAGGTCGAGGCGCTTCAGCCGTTTTATCCCGATCGCATGGCATCGCGAATTCTCGGGATGGGCGACGTGCTGACCTTGGTGGAAAAAGCCGCCGAAGAGGTGGATTTTGCCGATGCTGCCAAAATGCAGGAGAAAATTCTCGAAGCGCGGTTTGACTTCGATGATTTCCTCAAGCAAACCAAGCTGATGAAAAACATGGGTTCCCTGGCGGGGATCATGAAACTCATCCCCGGAATGGGAAATAAGCTATCGGATGTGGATCTGGAAAAGGGCGAAAAGCAGCTTAAACGTACGGAAGCGATGATCAATTCGATGACCCTCGCCGAGCGCAAAGATCCGGATCTGCTCGCTAGTTCGCCTAACCGTCGCCGTCGGATCGCCAAGGGTTCCGGTCATGCGGAGTCAGAAGTTGATAAGCTGATCAAAGATTTCACGCGGATGCGATCGATGATGAAGCAGATGGGGCAAGGAATGCCGGGGATGGGAATGCCAGGGATGGGCGGAATGCCGGGAATGGGTGCGCCGGGGTATCACGGTGGC
>JAAUPN010000183.1 GCA_012033105.1 Coleofasciculaceae cyanobacterium RL_1_1 | reverse complement strand
AGACCTTTGAGGTTTTCAAAACCTCAAAGGTCTCAGGTTACAGTGTCTACTCCCAGACCACTTTGCTATCAGTTTTGTGTGTAATGATCCTCATTAAAAATGGAAAATCTCTAGGCAATCGCTTGTAGTGATGGTGCTTATGTTTGCAGCAGTTGATCGACCGCTTGGCGAATAAATTGCTCGTCCTCCGGGTTTTGGTAAGGGTTACCCGCACGATGTCCCCAAATCGAAGGAATGGGGAGATAGTCCACTTGGGAAATCATCGCCGCCTCTCGCGCACAGTCTTCGGGAGTGAAGTATAGATCGGTGGTGCTAGGCATCACCAAGGTTTTGGCTTGAATGGCTTGCATGGCGAGGGTGTAGTCTTTTTGGTACATGGGATTATCGCTCACGTCACAGCGCAGCCATGTATCAATCATTGCCATTAAGTTACGCGGATCGCGCTTGCGGTAGTTCATTTCCCAGCCGCGCCATAGATAATCCTCTAAAG
Organism: Coleofasciculaceae cyanobacterium RL_1_1; assembly: GCA_012033105.1. Classification (GTDB taxonomy): domain Bacteria; phylum Cyanobacteriota; class Cyanobacteriia; order Cyanobacteriales; family Geitlerinemataceae; genus RDYZ01. Next base: position 8,337 of record JAAUPN010000183.1, on the reverse strand, counting down.
ATTCATAGCCGAATTGATAATACAAACCTTGTTGATAATAGGCTTGGGATGCGGCCCAACTGGCATAAATACGGGCAAATGTCCGAAAGCCACGATCGGGTATTCCCTCGAATTCACGACCATTCCACGTCGGATCACCTGTTAGAGCAAACCGCAAACTTTCGAGAAAAATTTGATTGTGTTCTGTGGTTTTGCCGTCCCACAAATTGCCGCGATTCGTTGAACCCGATCGCCATACATCGCCCCCCAGTGATACGCCTGTTGCGCTCCCATCGACCAACCATACACAAGTGCAAGTTGCTCAATTCCAAAGACTTCACGCAGAAGTTTTTCCTGAGCCTTGACGTTATCGAAATGGGTAAACCAAAAGTTTTGTTCAGCCAAGCCGCACGCTTTGCAGTTACTTGGAGAACTCGATAGTCCATTCCCAAACATATTGGGAATAATGATGAACCATTGCGTTGGATCGAGGATACTATCTGCCCGAATTAACCAGTCAATATCGGTGTGCTGTGCGCCGTAAGAAGTGGGGTAGAGGATGACATTTTGACGATCGGCTCGTAATTCCCCGTAGGTTTGATAGACCAGTTGGGCTTCGGGTAAAATTGCGCCACATTGCAGCTCGAAATTATGAATTGTAAACGTCTTCATGCCGCTGACTTTTCGGGCGTTTGATCAAAATTTGCGATAATTTTGCGGTGAACATTAATGTAGCCATTTTCCACACAGTCAAAATGCGAACCCAATTTTTCATGGGCGGCAGCTAGACGATGGAATGGAATCGAGGCATAAAGATGGTGTTCAGCATGAAAGGACATATTCCAAAGCATGAACCGCAAGGGAGCAAGGGTTAGGGTCGTGCGGGTATTGGTGAGCATGTTATCCGTATTGGGGCGATCGGTATGCTCGGCCAACATGATGGCTCGTAAAATCGGCTGACCGATCGCTAGAGGCAGTACCCAATAGATCAAAAACCAAGGCTGTTGAACGTAGACGGAAATGGCGATCGCTATCCCGTAGATCAAAAGCTGAAGCCGGGTTGAGCGAATGACCGCAGCGTGAGAACTTTCGGGAATAAATGGACAATGTTCTAGGTTGCCGATCGCGGTCTGAAAATGTCCACGCAGTTTACCGATCCACCAATTAATTCCGCTCAGTTCAATTAGATATTCACGCAGATTTGCTGGTTTACGATCGCTCAGTTCTGGATCTTTATCCGGAAGCTGGGTATAGCGGTGATGCCACTTATGATAAAGCCGATAAAAGGTGCTGTTGTAAAATGAAAAAAGACCCGCAAGCCATGCAACCGCATCATTAATTTGATTATTGGCAAACGCAGTTCGATGCGAGCATTCATGCAGCGGTGCAAACATAATCGCGAAGCTAAAGCCGTAGATCACTAGAGCTGGCAGGGCGAGATAGGGGCGATCGGCAAAATGCGGCAGATTCACAGCCCACATGTAGCCACTGCCCACCATCACTGCGAGATGTGCCGCCAACTGCAAAAAACCCTTGAGATTCGATTTTTTGTTTAAAACGTTTAACTCTTGAACTGAAAGGATTTGAGTTACGTTCTTTCCTGGGTTACGACCAGTTTGGAGATCACGAAGAGTCATGATGGAGGCTCACTGAGCATGAAGTCTGTAAAATACGCCTTTGGATTATCTCGTAAATGCACCTGTGTGTGTGTTGTCTCGATTACGAAGTGACTCATCTGTGAATCACCTACAATTCACCGGTCACGTCTGAAGGGTGAACCGGTTTCGGACGATCGCTAACCGTAATGTTCAATCGTGAAGGGCGACAGTAGAAATACTGGAATTTAGAGAATTGGGATAACGATGAAACTATGAATCAAAACATCAACCAGAAAACCAGAATATGAGGCAAAATCCTGTTCTAGATGTCTTCTGAGCCTGACAAGAGCACCCGAAACTGATCGCGCCGTGCCTCGATCGCGTCCCATGCTTGCGTATCAAGCTCCTGCGTCTTAAACGTCACGCCAAAACTCGATCGCGCGGCCTCGGTCAGGTTTGCGATGATGTCATCTGTGGTTAATTTGGGTAACACTGCCATACGGCACGGTTCGCCGAAAATTTGGCTGAACAGCTCGCGATCGGGGGCAAGTTGCATCGAGCCGTGTTGCAGCACGGTATCGCCGCGATAGAGTTGGGCGCTACCGATTAGCTTGGTTCCATCGCTGGTAACGAGGTCGGCTGCGGTGGCGGTTCCGAAACAGCTCGATCGGTTGGCATAGTCGCGATCGCCGCCCAAATGCAACGTTACCCCCAAGCTTGCCCAGCCCTGGATCAAAAATTGACAGAGATCGCAATATACCCGTGAGCGACGTTTGCCCTCGGTGGGGACGCGATCGCGTAGGTTAATTCGCCCGGTTGATCGAGGTTGATGTCAGGGTTGTCGCCGGGGTTATTGTTAGGGTTCTTGTCGATGTCTCGTGATCGGATACTGCCATGCAAAACCGCCCGCCCGCCGGTGGGTCGGCGGACGAGCGGTATCGAGTTGGGTACAGTGGGTATCTGTTTTTGATGGAAGCCGAGGGATAGGGTGGGATGCGACCAGGTATAAAACCGCAGGATCGGTGGGTGACCTTGGCGGACACGATCGATCATCCAGTCGTCGATCGCCATCTGCGTTAGCCCATCCGCCACGATCGGCGGAACCCAACGCCAGCAACCGCCCGATCTTGAATCCGGCTTGATATCACTGCGCGTCAAAGTTGGCGAATCCTCAACCAATCTAGCTTTGAAATTCGGCGATGAGGTCTTCGTCATTCTCATCAGCGATCGTCGCAACCACCGTAATCGTGCGGGAGATTTCACCCGGATTGAGATCCATCACGGTGCGTGAGGACATGACGACAACTTTTTCTTCGGCCAGTGCAAAACACGACTCAAACGTATTTTTCCAATTCATCGCCAGCAACTTTTTCATCAAGCCCGCATCATCCTTCGTCGGCAAATCGAGTACCGGTGACCAGACGGTGAGTGTATCGTCTTCGGTCGATCCCGAGAGCTGGACAAAGACCTCGACGCTACCGTATTTAAACTTCCAAACATGACCGGCTTCGCTGTAGCCGACCATAGCACGGCCATCTTCCGCGAGACTCGAAATCACCGTTTCAATTTCTTTCGGGTAATCGATGCTGTCTCCGGCTCCTTCAAACATATCCAGGGGCAATTCGGCTGAATCGACAGTCATGGTGGCGTTCGTTCCTGTTTTTTTTTCGGGATGCTTAATGCATGAGGACGAATGGCGACTCCGTGCCGCGATCGACGACCCTGCGAGGCAAAGGTACAGAGGAGGGCAAGGGAAATCACGATCCGTTCTGAGGACTAATGTATCGTTTTCAATGCGGATTTGACCAAAGATGCCGGTTTTCGGTTTGCGGTTCAATGTCACGGATCGCCAAACATTCCTACGGGTGAGTGCTTGACTCAGCTTGAACGTTTTCGTTAGCGTGACCGGAGATATCGTCGGTTTTCCGTTCTGCTCGGTCTTACAATCACAGGTCAACACTGACGACAACACGGAGTTTGGCGCGGCGATCGCGGCTCGATTCTTTACCCTTCAGTGCGCATCTGCTTCTACCCCAGGTATCACACAGTTCTCACACAACAATTGCCCAACAGTCGCCCAACGATCGCCCGCTCATTCCATCCAGCCGATCGCCGGTATCGCTCCCCTTCAAACTCCCCGCCCGTCTCCGTCCTGATCGCCCTACGTCTCGGATCTACACACACTAATGGCTTGAACGACACTATGGCTACACATTCCGAACCGAATCGCTCCGAACCGAATCGCTACGAGATCTTTTCCCTGCGCGTTACGCCCCTGCTCAAACAGGTCTACGGTGAAGCGATCGCCTCGTCACTTTCCGATCGACTTTATGCGATCGTTGAGCCGTACATGTCGGCTTCCTTTGATGAAGATCGTGACAAATGGAGCCAGGAAAAAACGCTCCTGATCACCTACGGCAATTCGCTCCAAAGTTCTGCGGATGAACCGCCGCTACGAACACTCGATCGCTTCCTTAACTCCTACCTGCAAAACACCATCACCGGCGTTCACATCCTGCCCTTTTGTCCCTATAGCTCCGACGATGGCTTTGCGGTGATCGATTACCTGGCGATCGACCCCGCCCTCGGAACCTGGGACGATATCTACCATCTCAGCAAAAACTTTAACTTGATGGCGGATCTGGTCATCAATCATGTGTCGAGTCAGCATGAATGGTTCGAGCAATTTAAACGCGGTAAAAAACCGGGCTGTGATTATTTCATCGAAGTTGATCCCGAAACCGATCTATCCGAGGTGGTGCGGCCACGCAGTTCGCCACTGCTCGCCGAAGTCGATACCGTGAACGGTAAAAAATACGTCTGGGCGACCTTTAGCCACGATCAAATCGACCTGAATTTCGCCAATCCCGAAGTGCTGGTCGAAATCGTCAAAGTCGTACTCGCCTACATCAACGCCGGGGCAAAGTATATCCGTCTGGACGCGATCGGCTACCTCTGGAAAGAGATCGGCACCTCCTGCATTCACCTGCCCGAAACCCACGCACTGATCAAAGTCCTCCGGCAGATCGTCCAGATGGTGAACTCCTCCGTTGCCTTAATCACCGAAACCAACGTCCCCAACCGCGAAAACCTCAGCTACTTCGGCAACCGCAACGAAGCGCACATGATCTATAACTTCAGCCTGCCGCCGCTGTTGTTAAATGCGCTGCTTCAGGGGCGATCGGATCACCTACGCACCTGGATGATGAGTATGCCGCCTTCGCCGGTCGGCTGTGCCTATCTCAACTTCACCGCCTCCCACGATGGCATCGGGATGCGTCCCACCGAAGGCTTGCTTACTGCCGATGAATACGACACGCTGCTGGAGTGTATGCAAAAATTTGGCGGGCGGATCAGTATGCGCCGCCATCACGACGGCTCGGAAAGCCCTTACGAGATTAATATTTCGCTGTTCGATGCGTTTAAAGGCACGGTCAAAGGTGAAGACGAGTGGCAGATCGAGCGGTTTATCTGTTCCCAGACGATCGCCATGGCCGTCGAAGGCATCCCCGCGTTTTACATCCACAGCCTGCTCGCCACACCAAATCATGCCGACGGCGTCATCGAAACCGGCCACAATCGCACGATCAACCGTCGCAAATGGGACTACGAAACCCTCGAAGCCCTGATCAGCGATCCGAACTCTCCCCAGGCGATCGTCCTCAAAGAACTCTCGCGCCGCATTCAAATCCGTCGCCGCCAGCCCGCGTTTCACCCCAACGCCACCCAGTACACCTTGCAGCTACGCCCCGAAATCTTTGGCTTCTGGCGGCAAAGCATGACCCGCGAGCAAAGCATTTTTTCGATTCATAACCTCACGAATGAACCGCAAACGGTGCGTCTCTCGGATCTGAATTTGGTCTGTACCGATGACTGGTTCGACCTGATTGGCGGTACAGCCGTCTCGGAAATCTACGGAGCGCTGGATCTGGCTCCCTATCAGTCGATGTGGCTCTCGAATTGTTTGCATTAATTTTGCATTGACTGTGGAGCGAGGTAATCAACCGCGACCTCAGACCACAGACCACAGACCACAGACCTCAGACCTCAGACCACAGACCACAGACCACAGACCACAGACCACAGAGCTTTAGGCTTTGGGCACCCTCGCAGGTCTTGCACGCTGCGATCGACCAGAAACGGTTCAATCCGGATAGTGGTCTAGGACGTTCGGTAGAATACGTAGCGAGATGTGCTTAGTATCCTCGCAACGCTCTTACCATTTTCTTATGACCTCAGGCCGCTGGTTGGAACGATTTTCGTCTGCGAAAATTGCGATCCTTCTCTTCTTTGCGATCGCGTTGTGCGTTGGTGCGTTGCCATCCTATCTGCGGGGCCACCTTCCCAGCACAAGCGCGATTGACCCAGTACAGCTCAAATCAATTAATGCCATTGTGGACGATGGTTTAACGATCGAGGGCTGGGATAACACCGAGGTAACAACGCTTAAGCTTGGTAGCTATACCTGGCTACAGCAGACCATCCAGGCCAATGACACGATGCCCTACGCACAACGCCAAGCCCTGGTGTTTGTGCATCCTCAAAAGTCACCGAGCGGTACGTCATCGCTGCCTCAGACCGAGTGGAGCGACATTGAAGGGGTGATTAGTCGTCAGGGTCAGGCCAAGCTGGATTCGTGGGATTGGCTATCGTTTGAGGCGATGCCAGACGGGACGGGAGGCGAACCGGCGGGGAGTATTCACGCGCGGTTTTATCGGGTGATCACGGCGCGGCAAACCTATGCGGCGGTGGCTTGGTACGACTGGTATGAAGGAGGGCATTATTCCGGGGCGCGGTGGTTTCTGGCGGATTTGCGGGCGCAGATCGCGGGGACGCGACGGCCTTGGGCAGCGGTGGTGGTGTTAATCCCGATCGAGGTACGCGGTAATATCGAGGAATCTCGCAAGTTGGCGATGGAGCTAGCACAGTCGGTTCATCTTGCTTTAGGCGATGCGGGACTGGCGGAGGCAGCGCCGTAGACAGCGCCGTAGACTCAGATGTGGGTTTGATCGCCCGATCGCCCGATCGCCCGATCGCTGGATTACCTGATCGTTAGACGTGCATCAGACCGACCGAAATATGTTTCATTCGCCGCGATCAACGCTACAGAGAGAACAACGATGAACGCTTGGACACGGAATGCCGCGAGTGTGATGCTATTGACGGGGTGTTGGCTGGGACTCGTTGAGCCGATCGTGATGGGTGTACGAGCGCAGTCGAGACCGGCGGAGACGGAGGATCGGATGTCGGATACGATCAACCCAGAGGATACAGATTCAGATAGTGAAGTCGTCGATGGTGATGGCGATGATTCGGTGCGATCGCAGGTGCTGGAGGCTCTCGAACTGGAAACCCGCGAATTTATCGAGGCGCTACGCGATCGCCAAGTCGCGGACGATCGCCGCGATCGTCTCATCCCCCGACAACGACCATCACCAATACACCGCCCCTTTACCCATTCCAATTTCCGCGATCCGGCAGAATGGCGAGCCTATCCCCTCGGCCCCGGCGATCAGGTCAACATCGTCCTACAGCCCCCCCTTTCAAGACCTCTCAACTCCCGCCGTCATCGCCTTTGACGGGACGGTGTTCGTCAGCCTCTTGGGTCAAATTTCCCTCGATGGCTTGACGATCGAAGCAAGCACCGAAGTGTTGCGCCGTCAGTTCAATCAATTTCTGGTTGATCCGGAAGTTCGGGTCATTCTGTCAGCGCCCCGCGCCGCTCAGGTAACCGTCAGCGGTGCGGTGTTGCGTCCGGGCTACTTCCCCATTTCCCCCAACGCTTTCGTTCATGAAGCTCTGCTAACTGCCGGTGGCGCAAGCGTCAACAGCGACCTGAAAAACGTAATCGTCCAACGCCGACGCGCTGACGGCTCCGTGATCAGTCAATCGATCGATCTCTACACCCCGATCGCCGAGGGAACCCCCCTACCGAATATTCGCCTACGCGACGGTGATACGATCGTCGTCCCCGAGCGGGATTTGCTCTTCGATAGTGACTACGATCGCGAGCTACTACGCCGCACTCCCCTCGTCACCGCCCAAGATACCCCGATCCGGTTCGCCGTGATCGGCGAAGTTGAGACGCCGGGCTACTATGAGGCCAATTCAGCCCTGCCGTATTTTGTCGAAGATGCGCTCGTCATAGCGCAAGGCTCTAAGAGTACTGCCGATCTGCGATCGGTACTCGTACAGCGACCATTGCGTGACGGCACAATGATCGAGCAAGAGGTTGACCTCTATACTCCCCTGATTTCGGGAGGAACATTACCCCCTCTACACCTAGAAGATGGCGATGTGGTCATCGTACCGAAGCTAGCCCTTGAGGATCTTGAAAGCTACAACAACGAGATCTTGGCATCGTCGAATATTACGAGCCCGGTCATTACAGTGCGGTTATTTTCTCGCGCTCTGGGTCGTGTTACTCCCGTCACCCTAGAGAATGGCAGCCGCCTAACTGATGTCCTCGCGCAAGTTCCCCTACAGGATTCGATCGTCAGCCGTATCGCGATCGTCCGTTTTGATGAAGCTCGCGGCGAGGCGGTGACGGAGCATTATGACGGCTGGGCGGCGATCGAGGGAGATGAAACGGAAAATGTGTTACTTCGCGACAAAGATGTGATTTTGGTTGGCCGCAACACGATCGCCTCGATTAGCAATGTCCTGAACCGCTTTACCCAGCCTTTTCGTGACATTCTCGGTTTCTTGCTCTTCTTTGATCAGTTGGAAAACAGCGCCAGTAACCTCTTCAGTCCCAACG
>JAAUPN010000026.1 GCA_012033105.1 Coleofasciculaceae cyanobacterium RL_1_1 | reverse complement strand
ATCCTGACGCCGATTTACCTGCTGTCGATGCTGCGCGAGCTGCTCTACGGCCCTGAGAATAAATCGCTAATCGAGAAGGAAGTCCTCATCGATGCCGAACCGCGCGAAATCTTCGTGATTGGCTCGCTGTTGGTTCCGATTATCGGCATTGGTTTCTACCCGAAAATTCTGACGCAAATTTACGATGCGACCACGGTGAAACTTGTCGCGCGGCTGCGGGATGCGGTTCCGGGCTTGGATGAGACGAAAATTGCAACGGGGCTAGACGGTGCGATCGTGCATCGCGCTCCGGCAATTCCTGAGTAGTGATTGGCTCCTAAGTTGCTGGTTTCGTCTGACTGGGTCAGACGAAACCAGCTTAAGGATCGTCCCATGGATGGGCATATTCTTCGATATCAGTGACACACTAGGAGAGGTGCGAGTCGATCGCGCCTCTTTTTGTTAATGGCTAAATTGCCTGTTTTGCAAGCGGTATGACCCTGGATTCAGACTGGATGATCTTGATCGTGTTAGCCTTCGGTGTGCTGATAATCGCCTACGGGATTGGCTGTGCGAGCTTGGCCAAGATGCAAACAGGACTCGTCTTTCGTCCGGGGTATGAATTCAAGCAAACACCCGCCGATTTCGGGCTGAATTATCGTGAGGTCTGGATTCCGATTCGGTTGCCGGTCAATACCGAGGCAGGCACGAAAGCTGAAACAGAGACTCACACTGGCGAAGAATTACACGGTTGGTGGATCGGTGAAACGCAGCCGCAACAGGCCGATCGTGTCCTGGTTTACTTTCATGGCAATCGCGGCAATATTAGTTCAACGCTCAACTTGGAGCGGATTGCAGCGTTTTACCGGAGATGGGGTGGTTCTGTTTTAATTGCTGACTATCGCGGCTTTGGTCGTAGTGTTTCGGGGCCTCCGTCGGAAAGCAAGCTATACGAGGATCTGGATGCGATTTGGGAACACATCACGCAAACCGAAGGTGTGGCGCCCGATCGCCAAAATATTTGTGTTTACGGCCATTCACTCGGTGGAGCGGCGGCGATCGAGTTTGCTCGCCGTCATCCGAGCATCGCGGCCTTAATTGTCGATGGTTCGTTCACCTCGATCTATGATGTGGCGCTAGAAAACCCAAATTTCCGACTGTTCCCGCTCGATCGCATCCTCAAGCACCGTTTCGAGTCGATCGCCAAAGTGCATAGCCTGACGATGCCGACGTTGTTTATTCATGGGACAGCGGATGATGTCGTGCCGTCATTTATGAGTGAACAGTTATACGCGGCAGCGGCAGAGCCGAAAGAGTTGTGCTTGCTGCCCGGTGTGCATCATGAGGATGTTTTAGAGCTGGCCGAGGAAACGTTCTTGGCAACGCTGTCCAAGTTCTTAGATCGATCAAATCAGCGTGTGCGTCCGTCTTAGCTAAGTCTGGATTGGTTTACGAGTCTCGTCGCCTCTATTGGTTTACGAATCTCGTAAAACATACCCAACACCGCGAACAGTTTGGATTAAGCGCTTTGCGTCTCCTTCTTCAAGCTTGAGGCGTAGGTATCGTACGTATACTTCGATCACGTTTGATTCGCCCATAAACTCATAGCCCCAAACATTTTCGAGAATTTGTTCGCGTGGCATGACTTCGCGTGGGTGCTGCATCAAAAACTTCAAGAGTTCAAACTCTTTCATGGTGAGTTCGATCGTCTGGTCGCCGCGTGTAGCTTGACGGCTAGCAAGATCGAGGACGAGGTCGGCAAACCGGAGCTGTTGGGTATCTTGGCGATCGATTTTGAGATAGAACTCGACCATTTTGAGAAAATCGTTGCTGCGGTAAGGCTGCATCACGTAGTCATCCGCACCGCATTCAAGGCAGGCAATCCGATCGTCGAGCGTATCCGAGATCGATAGCATCAACACGGGTAAGTGACGATACTGGCTGCGTAGTGTGCGACAGAGTTGTAGACCACTTTCGTCAGGCAAGCGACGATCGATGACGACCAAACCGGGCATCTCTTCCATGACACGATCAAAGGCGTGATTTGCGGTTGCGACAATCAACGGCTCGTAACCCGCCTCTTTCAAATCTCGCGAGATGGCTTGAGATAGGGTGGTATCAGGTTCGACGATTAGAACGGAAGATTGCACAGAAAATGGTGTGGTGGGAAGTGTGAGCATCGATTGTGGGTATCGATTGGGGGCATCATTGAGGTGTACTCTCATTACCCCGAGGTAACAAAGTGACCTACGTTGCTTGTTCTCCTTGTAGCACGTTCCTTGAATCGAAACATTGACAGGCAATCCTTCTTTAAGCGAGCTGGGATGATTGAATTTGCTGCTTTCTTATGTGGTCGATCGCGTTGAGCCTCGTTCAATGAGCCGATTTGAACCGAGTTGGCTTTAGGTCGATTGGCCTAAAATGCTTTCGACATCGGTTGGTGTAATCCCCAAGACCCGAGAAATCGGTGCGACATTGTGAGGGGCAACGGCTTTACCATCGGCCATCTCGGCGATATCCTGCTCCGAGATTTTGAAGGTATCGCAAAACTTGAAAAATTCCTGTGGACTCAGACCTAATTCACGCTGACGTTCCGCGAGCATAAAGGCCAAGGCACGAGGGCCAGAGATGGGTCGCTTGGCTTGTTTGATGTAGCGATCGGCGAGTTCCGAAGCGCGGCTCGTGTTTTTGTTCATGCGTTTGAGTAGATCACGACAGGCCATTCGTAGCGCCTTATTGAGCGTGATCTGTTCATTCATCGTGTGCGCGAGTTCGTCCGCGTAGTCTGGATCGCAGTAGCCGATCGTCTGTCCTTCATATTCAAGCGGCACATACGATGCGTTCGTATTGACGCGCCAGGGCAATGGTTCGTCGATCGGATTCATGTGGCACCCCCGAGATAGATACGTCACGAAGAGGTTCGCCGTCGGGGGGTGTTCGGCGAGCAGCATTATCAGATATGACTCGCAAAACTGTTAGCTGATAAGCTTTAAATGCCCGATGACTCGCCACGATTCGTAGAAAATTTTGGGCTTATCGTATCACGCAAAGATTGTTTCTGTCGTTTAAACGCATCGATCAGCGCGGAGTTTTGCAGGGCGGCTCCGGCTTGATTATTAAAGATATCAATCAAGCGTAAATCGCTCTCATCAAAGCTGGTCTGAAAGCCATCGGGAACGGGCAGCTCGTAGGTTAAGAGCTGTTTCGGGCTGTTGGGTTTGAGCTTATTAATCAGTTGGGTGACGCCTAAGAGTTCGCCGTCGGGGCTGTAAACCGGGGCGCAGAGGAGGCTACAGGTGCGGTAACCGGTTTGGCGATCGGTGCGGCGTGCGGTTTCGGAGCCGGGATCATCGTAGAGATCAAAGGGGATGAGTAGCGGTTGTCCGGTTTGGGCGACGTGACCGGCGTAGCCTGCACCGATCGGGATGCGTAACTCGCGGCGTGTACCGTCGGAAAATTGAACTTTCGTCCAGAGCTGTTGGTGTTCTAGGTCAAGTAGCCATAGAGTGCTGCGATCGGCATTCATTAAGGTTTTGGCAGCTCCCATGATCCGAACCAGTAGGGCGTCAAATTGCTGTTCGGAGCGGTCTAAGGTGCTGAGTTCGTTGGCGATATCGGTTGTATCGGTTGGGGGCAATGGATCAAGGCTGACGCTGCGGGTTGCATCCAGCAAGGCGGCAGCGGCATAGTTATTGGGGTGGGCTTTGTGGTAAGTGCGAAAGCTTTCGAGGATGGCTCGGATCATCGGAGCATCGCGCTCAAAGCGATCGAGATCGAGCGTCGTGAAACCTTGTAAATCAAGCCGTTCCATCAGGGAGGCGGAGGCGGAACTATCCGATCGCAGCTTGTTCAGGAACTGGACGACTGCGATCAACTCGTCCTGGCGATCGAGGAGAGGGATTGCCAGCACTGTGGCCGTACGGTAGTTGTTGCGGCGATCTTCCTGGCGGGCAATTTCTGATCGCGGATCGTCGTAAAAATCAAACGGAACGGTAATAATTTTGCGAGTGGCGGCAGCTTCACCGATGATGCCACGGTTCAACGGTGTCCGAATTTCTAAACGGGGTTTCACTTCGGATACGCCTAGATTGGAGGCGGTGCCTGGGAGAGGCGCGGCACTGCGATCGAGCTGTTCCTCAGATTCTGCCAAAATCGACCAAAATTCCTGACGCTCCTCATCCAGCATAAAAATACTGGTGCGATCGGCATTGAGCGTTCGTCCGATGCGCAGCGCGATCGAGCGTAGGGTGGTATCAAGTACCTCGTCGAAGCCTTGGCTATCCATGAGGCGATCGAGCATTGCCAAGGTTTCACCGACGACATTATCGGAATGTAGAGCGGCTCGCTGTTTCGCTTCGGCGTACTGCTGGGCATTTTGCAGGGCGACGCCGGCCTGATCGTTAAAAATACGCATGTAGTTTTCACTTTGCGCATCAAAGCTCGCCCGAAACACCTCGGGAGCTTCCGGCCAGTGTGCCGGATCGTAGGCGGGGTAGTGACCGGGTTTGCGTCGGTTGATCAGTTGGGTGACGGCGATCGTCTCGCCGTCCGGGTTGCGCACGGGCATACAGAGCAAACTACAGGTGCGATACCCGGTTTGGCGATCGGTTTGTTTGGCGGTTTCCGAGCCGCTGCGATCATATAAATCAAAGGGGATCGCGATCGTTTGGCCGGTTTGTGCCACCTGTCCGGCATAGCCCTCGCCCACCTTGAGCGTCAATTCAAGCATCGTTCCATCTTCGCGTGGAATTTTTGTCCACAACCGCTGCTTGGTTTCATCAAGAATCCATAGCGTCGTCCGATCGGCATTCATCAGCGTTTTGGCCGCAGTCATCACCCGCATGACAATCTCATCCGCGTCGAGACGACTGTGGGACAGCGATCGCGTCGCCTGGGCTAACGCTTCCGATGCCCGCAATCGTTGGGTCAGCCGGTAACTGGTATAAACCCGATCGAACAGCCGACAGAGCGCGGGAGCATATTCGTAGCATTCCACTTCATCACTGGTCGTAAACCCCGTATGGTCGATGCGATCGCGCAGGGGCAAGCTTGGATCATGGGTGGTACGGAGTCGGTTGGCTAGCCGTATGACCCCGACCAAACGATTGTCAGCATCAATCAGGGGCAACACCAAAATGCTGTAGTTGAAGTATCGTCCGGGTGCGCCCTCGATCGCGAGCGGATTTTCTCCGGCCTGCCCGTGCTGGACATACTCAATCGGTTCATCAAAACTGTTGTAATAAAACGGTGTATGGAGTTGTTCGCGCAGTTGTCCAACCATGTCGTCGCGATCACCCGAAATGTTCACCTCGGGCTTGCTAACACCGCGCCCGCGAGCCACGATCGACCAAATTTCGGACTGGTGGGCATCAATCAGAAACAACGTCACCCGATCAACCTGGAGTGTTTCCATCAGCTTCAACGTCACCGGGCTAAGGATTTCATGCAAAACCTCATCAAACGGCTTGTTTTCCATCACCTGCAACAGTTCCAGTAACCGCTGCTCTTGGCGACTGATCACCTGGATACAATCGGGCTGCACGCTGGCGATCGCCCGCTGCAACCAACGCACGTCAAAGACACGGCTATAAATCCGGTTGCAGACCATTAATTCATGGTCATGCTCCAACGTAAGTCCGGTAAGACAAAGTGCCGTAAGTGGTGAGGTGGTCGTGGGTCGCAGACCTGCAACCCCAGACGATCGCCCCACAGGCAATGATAGTAAATCCTCCGACACCTCAAGCCGACCTGTTTGTAAAACGCGGCCATACAATTTCAGGATTTCCAGGGCATTGTCATTTTGCAGCAACCGATCGCGAATCCCGCCGAGATGATAGGCGCGATCGTACGTTTCCCAATTGGTAATGAGCTTGGACTGAACCAAGTGCGCCACCCAGATCTGGGAACCGTGGGTGGTGGCCAGCGCGGGTCTGCCGCCGCCTGCTCTGCAATGAGCTGGCACAGCCACTGGGTTAAGAACGGTTGCCCCCCAGTCCAATCCAGAACCACCGCCAAGGTCTCTTGCGGATCAGTCACACACTCCCCGAGACCTGTAGTGAATGGGGTTAGATCCATTACATCAGCCAAATCAGCGGACTCGGGTGAGTTGCGCTTCATCTGGAACAGATCGAGCGTCATCGATTTGCCCGTTTCAAATGGCGTACAGCGGAGATCGCGCACCAACTCGATCGCCGTCGTACATCCCGCCACCACAAAGCGAAGCTGAGGATGCCTCTGATAGCTGCACAACAGCGCAAAGAAATCATCCACCCGAAACGTCAAATCTAAGACAACTTCAATATCGTCAATAAAAATCGCGATCGGCGCCTCAATTTGCCTCAGTGCCACATCTTCTAGCAGCTCGCTCGGATACTGAACCGGCGGCAAAAACGATCGCTCTTCGATCCACGCTCGAAAGTCCAGATCGAGCTTTAAACCCCGCGAGAGTAATCGCGCAATTCCCATATACCATTGCTGGCGATCGATCTCGCGTCCTCGCAGACGGGTTAAATCCAGGAACACACACTGATAGCCATACTCCTCCCGTAAGCGCTGGGCAACACGGCGTTGCAAGCTCGTCTTGCCCATTTGCGGCGCATCAAAAATGTAGCAAAACTCCCCAGCGAGCATCGCCGACTCCAGGTCGCGATCAGCCCAGCGGCTCACATAGCTCTGTGCCGTAGGGGACAGAATGCCACCCACTTGAAAATATGCTGGCGATCGAGGGGCGTAAAACCGTGACATGGAATGTGTCGCAATCTTGGCAAGGTCTACGAAAAAGGCAGTTGATGCATCCTATGCATTCGTCTACGCACAACCGTAACATTGAAATTTGTTGCGATCCTGGCAAGATCTACGTAAAAGCCCATCAGTACGACAGAAGTAAATGAGAGTTTGTTCGTAGTGAACGACGCTGATGTTTTCCCTACCACCATAATTGCATGAGGCTTACCAAACCATCCAGAAAGCCCGCATAAAACCGCATGATAGGCCGCTGAACCGGTTCGTTCGATCGTCACTAGCTGGCCGAAGTCAACTCTCAAAATTATGACCTCAGGGCAGGAGAGATTAGGGGCTGTCATCAATTAAATTTCTAGCCCTTACCCTGTCAGGGGTTCAGCCCCTAGCTTTTTTTGTTGGGGCGGGCGTTTAACAGCTTACCCAATCAGGGTTCTACGATTAATTGATGACACGCCCTATGGCCTGCGTATGATTCTGTGTAGCACCTGCATTGATAATACTTCGTTAAACAAACTGACCTATTCTGGGTACATTCGAGAATTCCCCCCGATGCGTCTGTCTTCAGCGCATACCGGGCTGGCATATCTGCCTCAACAAAACTGAATGGTGTTTGTCATACGTTCCTCGCCTAATTCGTGTTCATCGTCATCGACAGCGTTCCTTGTCAATCTCGCCGTCAATCCATCGAACTCCCTCCCTGTTTAACTCGAAAAACTTAGACATTAGTGGTGATCTTCATCTATTGGATTGTTTAGTAATATCCCCTCGTCCAAGCAACATCTCCTCACACATCAACACCCCCTCTGTCTATGTCACTCATTCATCTAGTTCAAGTGCTATTCAGCATCGCTGCCTTCCGCCAGAGCAAGAAGCTCGCATCGCCTACGAACTCGAACATAGAACGATGGGTGAGATTCATGAAATTGAACTCGCAGCTTTATCCTTACTTGAAGCGCTGATTGCCAATGGGACGATCGATTGTACTCAAAAAACGTTCTGAGGCCAAAGATAGAGTCTGAATTTCGGTTCACGATAAAAGCAATGATGTTTTTTTAAAGGCAGGGGAATTCTGCAAAGAACCGCATATTTGCGGAGTACTTTTTACCAAAACTCACCGATAATGAAGTTAGGTCTGGGATCGTTCGTATTGCGGGTTCAACTTTAAGCAACGTGCATTGACTAGACAAAAATCCCATGATAAGGCATCGTCGTTTTGCCCAGACATACTGCCATTTCACGATTAAAATCGCTACGATTACGGGTCAGACTCAGGACTATTCAGGCTCGGAATCGTTGCAAATTTTCGTTTTCGGTCTTCCAGACTAAATCTTAGATCGAGGTCTAAGTGAGCCTCTGTCTTTGCAAGGCTGAACCACAGAATCGTCACCTGTGGAACGAAACTCTACCTCTTTACGTCGTCGGTTATTGAGTATTGACCGTAACTGCATCTGCTGTTGGATCTGAACGATCTGTCACGAAAAACATCCCTTCATTCCCTCTCTGCCCCTTTCACATTAACCTAGGAGTCCTCCCATCATGGCCGAACGTATTGGTACAGATACCGCAGAGGTTTTGCCAGGTAGTTTTGGCGCAGATCTCATTCTTGGCCTTGGCGGCAACGATCGCATTGATGGGAATGCGGGAAGCGATACCCTGGCGGGAAATGCCGGGAACGATACGATTTTGGGTGGGGCCGATAACGACTTTCTGTTTGGTGGTCAGGATCAAGACTTGCTGTATGGCAATGAAGGAAACGATACAATTTTTGGCAATAAGGGCATCGATGTAATCGAGGGTGGCAGCGGTAATGATGTCATCTTTGGTGGTCAGGGTGATGATGTTATCCTCGGTGGTTTCGGTAATGATGTGATCTGGGGGGGATTTGGGGGCGGATAGTTTGGTCGGTGGGTCGGGGGGCTGATGTCTTTGTCCTGACTCGTACGAGTGGTGGCGCGACCTTGGAGGAGGCGGACACGATCGTTGATTTTGTCCCCGGTATCGATAGTATTGGCCTCGCGGACAGTATCGAGGCCAAGAGCTTGAACATTACGTTTCAGCGATCGCCAATAGCAGCGCGAACGTTAACGTGATTGTGCAAGACCTCAGTAGCGGTCAAATCCTGGCTGTGGTCGAAAATGTATCGCGTAGTGAATTTACCAGTAACAACGTTTTTACGACCATTCTCGACACGTCGGATAACGTTGACGTGGGTGAGATTCCTGGAAGCGAAACGGGATCGATCGATGGTGGTAATTCGGGTCGTCCAACCCCGAACACGGTAACCCGTGACAGTGTGGGCAAGTCGGCTCCTCTGACCACCAACACCACGATCATCGCGTTTGAAGACAGTGTGTATGCGTTTTCCGCTGGTGATTTTTCCTATTTCGATATTGACGGTGATCCGTTTTCTGCGGTGCGGATCACGTCGCTACCGGCACAGGGCGATCTGTTCATCACGTCAACCACCACGGACGCGACAACTGGCGCAAAAACGGTTACAAACCAGCCGGTGACGGTGGATTCTGAGATTGCGAGTTCGAGCTTATCGTCGTTGATTTTTGTGCCTGATCCCAGTACGAAGGGAGCGAATTATGCGAGTTTTGCGTTCCGTGTGAGTGATGGTGCGAATCTGAGTAATGTGGGAACCGCTGCGGTGATCGTCAAGGACAAGAGTGCGCAGGTGATTGGTGAAACCAATATTGCGCCACCGACGATCGATGCGGCCATCATCACCACACAGGCGAAGGAACCGGAGAATGGTGCAAATGCCGGGGCGCAACTGTTCTCGGATGTTGATCTGTTCGATGATAGCGGTAATCTCACGTCGGCTACGGTGTCGCTGTCGGGGGGATCTCCGGCGGCTGGAGAAGATGTTTTGAGTGTGACGGGTTTACCGGCGGGGATTACGGCTTCGGCATACGACGCAGCAAATCGCACACTGACGTTAAGTGGTGCGGCGTCGGTGGATGAGTATGAAGCGGCGCTGAAGCTGATTCAGTATATGAATACGGTGAATAGTGTCAGTAAGGCCGATCGCACGGTGACGATCGCAGTCAATGATGGGCTAAATCCGGCGGTGTCGGCGTCGTATACGCTGGTGGTGGCGGCAGATGATGATGCGATCGAAATTAAAAACGCGGATACTTCTGCTCTATCTGCTGTTGAAAGTGCTTTGGTCTCGGCGACCAATCCGGCCACTTCGGGATTCATTTTTGCGGATTCGGGAGGGACGCTTGCGTTTGTCGATCCGGATACAGTAGGCGGAAGTTCTGCCGTTATTTCAGAGATTAAGGTTTCGATTTCTAGTGGATTTCAGAGTGGGGCTGATTCGTTTGTGTTTGGAACGGTTGCGTCTCCAACAGTTCATGATGGCGTTCAAGGTGTGCTTACGGGAGATACTTTAACCCTTACAGCAAATCCTGGGTCTTCACCCAATGCTGGGGATTTTGCTACAGCTTTAAAAACGATTCGGTTTACGAATAATTCGGATACGCCGGATGCGAGTACACGCCAAATCTCGATCGCGATTAATGGTGCGGCGTCATCTCTGGTGCGTAACATTAATGTGACGCCCACGAATGATCCACCGGAGATTGCAAACGCTACATTGACAGGAGGAGATTTTACGATCGGTACGACCGGTAATTTAGATTTTACTGTTGCGGATCTGGTGGGTAGTACGAAGGCAAATGCAAGCGATCGCGATGGTGACACGATCAGTTTGGGGGTCACTGCGATTAATGCGGGTGCGACGGTGGGTGTCTGGTCGTATTCCAATGATGGTGGGAGTTTCACGCCGATTAATCTTGCCGGTGGCATCACGCAAGCGGTGAGTCACAGTGGTAAGCTTCGGTTTAGTGGGGCGACAACAGCAGGAAGTGCGAGTCTTTCGTTCAAAGCTTCGGATGGTAGTGCATTCAGCTCGGGTACAGTGGGTGGCGGTACGGCAACGCTGTCGCTAACGGTCAATCCTGCTGGTATTACGATTGATAGTGGAAGCACTAATAGTATTGATGCTAATCCTTCTGGAAAGGTAACGGTCGAGTACACCGCGACAAATCAAGGTATAGACACGATCACAAATTTCAACCCTGCGGAAGATGTGATTCGTTTGAAGGGAAGTGCTTTTGGGGCTGGAACCAGCAGTTGGGATGAAGGCAAAGTGATTGACACCAGCGTGACGCCTACATCTGCCCAAATTTCTCAAGCTGATGTCATCTTTTTTACAGGTGGAGACGATGGCGCTATCGATTCTTATCTCGCGCTACCTACAGTGAATCTTCAGCCTGACGCAATTCTTGTCCAGCGAAGAACAAACAGTAATCCTGATGAAGTACGTGTCTGGTATGTAAAGGATGGCACAACTCCCCAAACAACTCGCCTAGCAGATTTAGGTCGCTTGGCATCAGGTGGTGCATTTACCAGTACTCTGGTTCTGAGTGGTACAACCGAAGATCAAAGATGGCAATCATTCATTGCAAATGGCGCTCAAGCTTTTGAAGTCGTTGTTTAGAGTGTGCATAAATTCAAGATACGATCACACTTGAATTTTGACGTTTAAGTATGACTTGGTCGGACGTTCATGCTCGAATTCATCGTCAGCTCAAACAACACTCACTGATTCCCCGATCGAGCCAGATCCTGATCGCCGTCTCCGGTGGTCAGGATTCGCTTTGTCTTGCCCAAATCTGCCTCGATCTCGCCGATCGCTGGGACTGGCGACTGACGATCGGCCATTGCGACCACCGCTGGCGCGACGACTCCGCCGCGAACGCCCGCTTCGTCGCCCACCTCGCCGAAACCTGGGGCGTGCCGTACCACCAGCGCACCGCCGAGATCGCCCTGACCAGCGAAGCCGACGCCCGATCGTGGCGCTACCGTCAGCTTGTCGCGATCGCCCAAGATATTGGCGCGACCCACATCGCCACCGGCCACACCGCCAGTGATCGCGCTGAAACCTTGCTGCACCACCTCCTACGCGGAACCGGAACCGACGGCCTCAGCGCCATCGCCCGATCGCGACCGCTCACCGAATTTCAACCCCCCGAATCAGCCACCAGCCTAAAATCCGCTCCACGACTGGTGCGTCCCCTGTTCGAGATTTTGCGCCACGAAACCGCTAGCTTTTGCGCCGATCGCGGCCTACCCATCTGGGAAGACTCCACCAATCACGACGAAACCTACACCCGCAATCGCATCCGTCATCGCCTGCTACCCATCCTGCACGAGCAATTCAACCCCAAAATTGAAGCCGCCCTCGCCCGCACCTCCGACGCGATCTCGGTTGATCGCGACTGTTTAGAAGCGATCGCCGCAGCGGGCTTGATCCAGGCCAGTGATCGCAGTAACCGCGATCGACTACATCGCCCAACCCTTCAGACATTCCACCTCGCGATTCAGCGCCGCATCGTGCGACATTGGCTAGAACAAGCCCTCGGCCATGCACCAAATTTTGCTCAAATTGCCAAAGTGATCGTCCTAATCGATTCCCCACAAAAGACGCGCACTGATCCAATCGTCCGTGCGCGTCTTGTGGAAGTCTGCGGTCATTGGCTCGAACTTAAACGATTGCCCGAGGCGTAACGACAGCTAACCGGTTAGACCATTGACCAACTCTTGAAGCTGGGCGATCGCATTTTCCTGAGACTGTTTCACTTCCGTCGCCACCGCAGCACCTTCCTTGAGGCTGTCGCAGCCCGCCGCAAACTCGGCTAACTGTGCTTCGATCGTGTCCAGTACACCACTCAGAACTTCGATACGCTCCGTTGTCCGCTCTAGCGCCGCTGTCGCAGCCTCCAACGCTTCCGTTTGCTCGTTAACTTGGTTGACATGCAGCTCAATGTCTTGCTGCTTCGCCGTGATTTCAAGGTCAAGGCTCGCAAGCTGGGCTTGGAGTTCAGCAATTTCCGCCTCAAGCATCGCTAGGAGCGCCGTTTGCTCACCCTTGCGCAGTTGCAACTGAGCCATGATCGCGCTGGTGTCGATCGAGCCACCGCCCGAAGACGTGGCTTCGGGCGGATTGCCCAAGCGCCGCCACAGCACAACCTGATGCAGATTCATCACCCGCTCTTGTTTACGCAGATTACGCCGTTGTCCCACCAGAGTTTGGTTAAGAAACTTAAAACTTTCGTGGCTATCGGCTAGCTCCGTTTGCAACTCTGCACGCTCCGCCTCATTCGCACGCGCAACCTTGGTTTCCAGTTCATTGAGATCCATGCGTTGCAGGGTCAGCTCTTCCTCCTGGTCACTCACAAAACGAAACCCTTTTTCGAGTTCGTCTTGAAGCTGACGGACTTTTTGCTGTAACTCGTTCAGCGGTAGCCGTTCTAACTCACCGAGATCCACGCCGAGATCGCTATCATCACTGCCGCTATTGACGGATAGTTGCGAAATTTCAACGGTTAATGAATCCACATCCGCGAGACGTTCCACGATCGAGCTTGCCAATTGTTGCTTGGTTTCGATCACGGCTTGCTGGCTGCTACGTCCGGCTTCCGCACGATACACCTCGGCCTGTAGCTCGCTCAACGTGGTTTGCGTCGCTTCGAGTTCACCACGGAGCCGATCGCGATCAGCTTGCACCGTTCCGAGCTGCTCGTGATCGCGGTTGAGCATGTCTCGACGATCGCTACAGATTTGTCGCTGCGCTTCGATCTGCGCCTCGATCGTCGCGATCGACTCACCCGAGTCACCCGACGTTGTCATCACTTCCGCCAAATAATCAAGCCATTCCTTCAGACTATTCGCCTGATCCGCATCTAAGCTAGCAGCTTGCTCGGTTTCCTGTGCAAAATTCTCCCGCTCACCCTGGAACTGCCTCCAGGCCGCTTCTAGCTCTTGCTTACTATTCTCCAACTCCTGGCGAGTCCCATTAAGCGCACTCGTTTCGGCTTCAATCTCAGCCTTCCGTGCCGTCAGAGCATCAAGCTGCTCTTGGATTTGCTCAACCTGTTCTTCACGCCCTTGAATTTCCGTTTCCCGGCGATTGAGTTCCTCAGCTTGATACGTCAAAGACGCTTTCCATTGATCAATCTCTTCCTCTTGGGTCTTCGTCTTCTCTTGAAAACGCGAAAACCCTTGCAAAATTTTAACCAGTTGCTGTCCAGCTTCTTTCGGCGCTCCCTGTACCTGCTTGTTCGGGCTAATTTCAACCATCACCAGCACGCCAGCCCCGAAGGTGGTGGCGTCATCAAAGGGGATTTCCTCACCGGAGGCCGGACTCCAATTATGCTCGCTGCGCTGCTGGGCGAGGAGCTTGAGTCCGGCTTTCCCGCTACCGAAAACACCGCTTTTCTTTTGAACTTCCGCTAGGTACAGCACGCTTTGCTTTCCTCTGTCAAACCAATTGAAGTGCTACTTGCTCGTATCGTGCGTTGTTGAGGGCGTCTCAAACCTTGAGGTTTTGACTCAAGTGGTGGGAGCGCGATCACGCATGACCTTCGACTCAGTACTGATCGCGCGTTGAGTGCAGCGTCACGCTAATGTAATCGCGATCGTCTATTACAGCTTATGCCTGGAGCTACGTCTCAGTCTACAAGCTCTTGTTTTGAGTTGCCGAAGAATCTTGCCTGATTCAAACCGTTCGATCATCTAAAAATATACTCAGGATTTTCAGGATTTAACGTCTACGCCGGATGAATGTTGAGAGGTATGAGCCAGGGTCTTGTTCCTCGCGAACAGAGTTTCATCATCGCATTCTGGAGTACTGTGACGTATCGTTTTGACTGCATTGATCGCTTAATTTGGCGATCGTATCCTGACAGTTGCGATGGTACAGCATTTTTCTAGTGGCTGGGCGAGCGGATGGCAAGGATGGCGGCTAAACCGAGTCACTTGTTACAGGTGCGATGGGTTGAGTCTCTGCCCCCAAATTTAAGCTGGCGTCTCTCGTCTGTTGGCGATGAATTGACATGAACAACTTTAAATCTGTAATCGGTAGCACGAACAGGGAGACTTCAGACTACACTTGAGGGTGCAAGATTGCTGCGCGTACCAAGACGATCCGTCTGATCGTTAAAAATGGCCAGCGTTTTCGCCTGAGAACGAAGTCCCCCAACTTTGCTCTTTTGTTACGGCATGACGCGATGCTAACGTTATCGCCTCGTCGCCAAAATTTTCCGGCTCTTTCGCAAAAAATGTAGCCACAACCCAACCCATGAACTTTGCTACGGTATTCCGATTGATTAGACCGATTCGCAAGCACAGAGCGAGCTGAAGTTTAGGCGCTGGAGAACGCATGCAGGGCAATTTAAACGAAATTGATATCCGCAGTATTTTGCAATTGATCGCCCTCGGACAGCGAACGGGTGAACTGTTTATCGAAACCTATCGCCCCACATCGTCCCGAGGTGGCGATCGCCCGAGTCATGACGCACTGGATCGATCCTGGTTTGTCTTTTTCGTGAATGGTCAGATTGTCTATGCTGCGGACGCCCACAGCCATAACGAACGGCTGCGCGACTGTTTGCGCTTCTATCAGCTCGAAACACTCATGGATACGGTGGAGTTTCCCGAGCTGACTAGTACGAATACCCACGAGTATGCCTACCTGTGGTATCTGATCGAAAATCATCATCTCACCCCGATCCAGGGGCGAACCATTTTGTGTCGGATGGTGCGTGAGACCTTGTTTGAGTTGTTGGGGTTACACCAAGGTTCTTTTATCTTCGATCTCGGTCCGGCTCTCGCGCCACAGCTTATGACCTTACCGGTGTCGTCGCTGGTGACGAAGACGATTCAGCAGACTCAAGATTGGAAGCGCTTTTATCCTCACATTCAATCTTCGGAACAATGCCCAGTTATTGCGGATCTCGAAGCGCTTCGGCAAAAAATGCCTGAAAAAGCGCTGCAAACCTTAATGGCTGTCGCGGATGGTAAAACCTCGATTCGACGCATGGCTAGAGCGCTGAATCGAGATATTGCACCGATCGCGAAGGCGATCTATCCCTACGTGCAAACGGGATCGGTACAGTTGCAGTGGCCGAAGGATGAGCGATCGCGCACTTTGCGTTTACGCCAGTCTGAGGATGCCGTACCGCGTGTTGTTTGTATCGATGATGAACGTACCATTCGGAAATCGGTCGAGGTGATGCTCGAACCGCATGGGTACGAGATTTCAACGATCGGGTCGTCGCTTAAAGCATTGTCGTTACTCTTTCCGCTTCAGCCCGATCTGATTCTTTGCGATATCACGATGCCAGAACCCGACGGCTACGAGCTATGTGCCATGCTGCGCCGATCGCGCGTGTTTCGCGAAGTCCCGATTATTATGCTGACGGGGCGTGACGGTTTTACAGATCGGGTCAAAGCCCGGATGGTGGGCGCGACAGACTATTTGACGAAGCCCTTTTCTGAGCAGGAATTGTTGATGTTGCTTGAGCAATATATTGGCCCTGGAATCACGCGATCGGATGATTTTGAAGCGGCATTTCGCGATGCGATTCAGCCGGAATGGGGATCGGCCTAAGCGAAGCGAGACGCTACAATTTCGCTGAATTCTGCCGATCCGCCGCCTTGATCAAAAATTTGAGCCGAGACCCCGTTTGTATCGGACGGCTTTTTGTACAATGGTGGTGTACCGCAGGGCTTGCGGGAGGTGAGCAGCCTAAGCCTGTGAACAAGTAGAGACCAACACATTCTTCGGAAGCTGGAGGCCGGTGCTACACAACAGGAACCCAACTAGTGATGGCTGGGAATCACCGTGGCTTTCGCCGGGTGAATATGTCCATAAGATGTAGAGTCGTAGCTGAGTGGGCATTCTAAATTTAGAACACATTCAGTGTTGATCTCCCCGATTCCACAAACCAATCCGGTTACGACTTTGCAGGATAATAGCCCCAAGGCGATCGCCTTGACTCAAGATCATTTGATTTTGTGAAACTAGATACTTGCTGCGATCGGGTCGTGGAATCCATCGGGGGTAACCGACACTCCGTCAAGATCAGTCAAGTATCGATCATCACGTCATCCTTGACTGAGACTCAGTCGATCTTGTCAAGTCAACTAACGTGAGAGTTCCGTGGTTTACAGCCACGACACACAGTCAGGATATAGAGAAATGAGCAAGGTTTTAGTCATCGAAGATAGCGCAACTCAGCGAGAAATGATTGCCGATCTCTTGAGAACGAATGGCCTGACGGTCATCGAAGCGACAGACGGGATCGAAGCTTTGGACAAAATCCAGGGAAATCCACCGGATCTGGTTATTCTCGATATTGTCATGCCTCGCATGAATGGATATGAGGTCTGCCGTCGCCTCAAGGCCGATCCCTGTATGCAGGGCGTCCCCGTGGTGATGTGTTCGTCCAAGGGTGAGGAGTTCGATCGCTACTGGGGGATGAAGCAGGGAGCAGATGCTTACGTGGCCAAGCCATTCCAGCCCAATGAGCTGGTCGGAACCGTTAAACAGATGCTGCGAGGCTAGGACACGATGATCGGCAATTCTGACTTCTTGATGGGTGCATCTGATTCAAATCAAGCACCGGAATTCCAGCAGCTTGAAACGCCGGAGGGTGAGTTACACCTCCGTTTTGCTTTAACCTCCGGACAGCAGTTGGCGCTGCCCGCAGTTGGAATTAACGAGGTGTTTGATCCATCGCCCGATGAAATCACCCCGATGCCCAATGTTTCGCCGCTCTTGCTCGGAACATTTAATGTCAGGGGGCGTGTGGTCTGGGTTGCGGATCTCGGCCAGTTTTTGGGTGATCCGAAGCCACTTAATGCCGATCGAACCCAGCTTTTCGTGATTGCGGTCGAAGATCAGGACACTATACTGGGTCTAGCGGTTGATCGCATTGTCAAAATGCAGTGGTTAGACATCGATAACCTCCAAGCCTCAAGCAGCGCTCCGGACGGAATGGCGCCTTTCCTGAAAGGTGAATGGGTGTTTGAGGAAGAGGAGCAAGTTGTCACACTCAGCCTGCTCGATCGAATCTCTGTCCTACGATCAGCCCGTTGGGCTGCCTAAGATGCCTAAGACGATTTGTCTATGTGTCTTGAGCACATACACCGCTTTCAATCTGCGGTACATTAAAATCGATCGAGACTCGCCTGACGGATGACATCGAAGACGATCGACACCAAGACTGTGACGCTAGGGAAAGCAGATGGCACCAAGCACCGATGACTTCGTTCAGGAGTACCAACGAGCCGAACAGGCGTACATGGACGGCAGCTATGAACAGGCTGCTGATATTGCATGTGAGTTGGTGACGCGCGATCCCAACGATCCCAGTACGCGCCTTTTGCTTGGGCATATCTACTGCGGGATGCAGGATTACCCGAATGCGCGATCTCAGTATCAGTACGTCCTCGAACTGTCAGACGAGCCTGAATTTATCGAATATGCTGAGAGCGGCATCGCCTACGTCGATCGTGTTGATTCGGATACATCGGGCAGATCATTCCGTGCCAATCTTGCGGTAGGGCTTGATGATGAATTTGATGCGGATCTCGGTCTCGGTGGCGACGATCTGGATGCTGGCGTCACGATGAATGGTCATGCGGCAGCTTCCGACGGCGTGTCGGTTATAGAAGAGGATTTCTTTGCCAGCAGCAATGGATTGGATGATGACTTCGATCAGTTTGATGAATCTCCGTTTGGGGTAGAGTCTCTCGATGAGTCGCCTGCCGGTATGGGCGATCTAGACTCAGATCCGTTTGCTAATTTTTCCTTTGATGCGGATGCGGACGAAACCGCGATTAGCGACAATCCCATGCAAGCCTGGGCGGGCGAAGTGTCGGAAGATGCGGCTCTAGCACAAGAGGATGACGATCCGTTTGCTGCGATCGCCAGTGAGCCGGTTGGAGCATCTCCAGAATCCGAAGGTTTCGGAGCTTTTGACGACGAAGAAACGCAATTTGGGTTTGATAGAGCGTCAGAGCTTGATGATAATGCGGTAGAGACGATCGCGCTGACCGAGGCAACAACCGTTCCAGCAAGCTCCATGTCTTCGTTTTCTGAAGACGAAACGCTACTCAATGTCCCCAATCACTCCGCTTCCGATAAGCCGGAGTGGGACGATGAATTTGGCGGCGACTCATCCCATAACATCTTTGATCCTTCGGCCTTCGAGGCTGGGTTTGCCAGCCAAGATGCCTTTCCCGATTTTGAGCTTGACTCAGACTTGCACGTTGAAACTTCTCCAACCTTAAAAGAATCCAACCAGCCGTTTCCGATCGCGACTGCCGACAATACAGCACTCAACGATTCGCTCTCGATGCCGGACAATCTGTTC
Organism: Coleofasciculaceae cyanobacterium RL_1_1; assembly: GCA_012033105.1. Taxonomy (GTDB): domain Bacteria; phylum Cyanobacteriota; class Cyanobacteriia; order Cyanobacteriales; family Geitlerinemataceae; genus RDYZ01. The sequence continues at coordinate 10,234 of JAAUPN010000026.1, read as the reverse complement.
TCGGGTGAAATGCCCGACCTCGTCGGCGACGAGCAGAATGGTGAATCTTTCCCGACCTCAGATCTTGATCCAGAAATAGACGCGGTCAACTTTCCACAGCCCTTCTCCGAATTTGAAGGCTTTGATGAAGCGCCCTTTCAGACCGCAATGCCCAGCGAGTTTGCGGATAGCGACCTCAATGACGCGGCCTTTCCCGACTGGACGCCCCAAAGTCATGCACCTCAATCGGATACATTCAGTCGCTTCGATGCTCCCAGTGACATCGACCCATCCTTTGGGCAGTTTGACACGGATCTGAGCGGCAATACTGAAACCTACGTCATGGACCCGCCTCCAGGCAGTCATTTTTCCGACTGGGACGCAAATATTCCCCATGGCAACCCAATTTCAGCACAGCCCCAAAATTCGAGTCTGCCCTTCGCCGCGAATACAGTCCACGCCGATGATGATGACGGCACGTACATTATTCCCTCCGGCGATAACGATAACTTTGCGGCTTTTGATGATGGGGCATTTGCCGACGATGACTTTGGGGGGGACGAGTTTGATGAACACGATGATGAAGGTTTTGAGTTCGATTCCTTCGATTCGGATTTTGATGGCAATAATCTGTCTGGAGATCGTCCTACCAGCAGTGTGAGCTTTTTGGACGATGACGGCTTTGATGATTTCGGTGATCTCGACCAAGTCTCGAACTTTGAATCGGGCGTCTCGAATGCGGATTTTGGGGTCGATGATTTTCTAGACGATCCTGGAATGCTGTCAAGTAACGGCATGAGCAACACCTCCTTCTCCGAGCTAGGCGATGGCTCGATTATTCATGACGAGGAGCTGTTTAGCATTGCCGGTCAGTCGGATGCAGTGCCAACTTTTGGCTCCTCCGATAGCAGTGTGGTGGAAGCATCATCCTCAAGCGGGATCGAGCAGCAAGGGTTACTCGCCTTTTTTGAGAATGCCCCCTTGCGAACCAAGTCCTGGATTGCAGCACTGGTCGTGGGTATCCTATCGGCTTCAGCCGTGGCGAGTATTAGCCATATTTCCAGCCGTCGTTTTGTGGACGATACGGCGATCGCGATCGAGGTCAGACGCCAGCTTCTACCGAAGGTGCAGCTTATCGGGTTAGCGATGTCGCTGACCTCGGGAATTGCTGGGGGGAGCATCGCTTGGCTGTTGAGTCGTCTCAGTGCGTCGCAGGTGCGCCGTACGACGATCGGTCTAACCGGTGCATTTGAGTCGATTTCCCAAGGGAATTTGAATGCACGAGCCGCCGTCCTGTCCGAGGATGAATTTGGCCAGCTCTCGGCCAAGTTTAATCAGATGGCGCGAGTGGTGTTCACGACCACCAACGAAGCGCAGCGCCGTGCGGAAGAAATGGAGCAAGCCAAGGAAGACTTGCAGCGCCAGGTGATTCGCCTCCTGGATGACGTGGAAGGCGCGGCTCGTGGTGACTTGACCGTGACAGCCGAGGTGACGGCGGATGTGCTGGGCGCGGTCGCGGATTCGTTTAACTTGACGATTCAAAACCTGCGCGAAATTGTCCAGCAGGTGAAACAGGCGGCACGGCAGGTGAGTAAGGGTGCGACGGATAGTGAATCGTTTGCGCGGAGTTTGGCCTCGGATGCGTTGCGGCAAGCCGAAGAGTTGGCGGCGACGCTGAATTCGGTGCAGGTGATGACCAATTCGATTCAGCAGGTGGCGAAGAGCGCCCGTGAGGCGGAGGATGTGGCGCGATCGGCATCGGTGACGGCACTGAAGGGCGGGGAAGCGGTGGAACGCACCGTGGCCAGTATCCTGGAAATCCGGGAAACGGTGGCGGAAACGACCCGTAAGGTGAAACGGTTGGCGGAATCGTCCCAGGAGATTTCTAAGATCGTAGCGCTGATTAGCGGGATTGCATCGCGGACGAACTTGCTGGCGCTCAACGCCAGTATTGAGGCGGCGCGGGCGGGCGAGGCGGGTCGTGGGTTTGCGATCGTTGCGGATGAAGTCCGACAGCTCGCGGATCGATCGGCGAAAGCGCTGAAAGAAATCGAGCAAATCGTGATGCAAATTCAAAGCGAAACCGGCTCGGTAATGATGGCGATGGAGGAAGGCCAACAGCAGGTCATCGGCGGGACGAAACTGGCGGAACAGGCCAAACGATCGCTCGAAGATATTATTCAGGTGGCCAACCGAATTGACGTGCTGGTGCGATCGATTCGGGCTGACACCGTGGAGCAAACCGAAACGTCACGCGCAGTCGCTCAGGTCATGCAAGCCGTCGAGCTAACCGCCCAGGAAACCTCCCAGGAAGCCCACCGAGTTTCCGGATCGTTGCAAAACCTGGTGGGTGTCTCGCGTGACCTGTTAACCTCGGTCGAACGTTTCCGGGTGGAAGCGACCGATTAAGACGGTCTCCGCGACCGGAGTGGGTCGCTTTCCGGCGACAGTTTGGCGGCTCTGCCGTCTCGATTCTCAACCATGACAAGGGAACAGAGCAGTCATGCTACCCGAACAGCAGCGCATCCTGGGCTATTTCATTGAAGAAGCCGCCGAACATTTACAAACGATCGAACGTGGCCTGCTAAATTTGCAAGCGACGATTGATGACGTCGAGTTTGCGAACGAAATTTTTCGGGCGGCGCATTCGGTGAAGGGTGGAGCCGCCATGCTCGGACTGGGAAGCATTGCTGCCATTTCGCACCGTCTCGAAGACTATTTCAAACTGCTCAAAGATCAACCGATCGTCGTCAATAATCAGATTGAATCACAATTTTTAGTGATTTTTGATGCCCTGCAAGACCAAGTTGGCGAACTGCAACGCACCGCTGATCCCAGCACCTTGGATGAAGCCAGCGTCCTTGCCGATCTCGACCCGGTATTTCACGAACTCAAGGCGCAGCTCAATCAATTAGCCAGCGAAACCGCAACCTTCGATCGCGAAGCCTCCAGAAGTCAAGATTCTCAATCGACGGATCGATCTGATCGATCGTCAGCCGATTCCCGTTACTCTACGCCGATGACGTTGCCCCTGTCGCAACCCTCCGAAGAACAAAGCGCCCTTCAGCTCATTTTTCACACCGATGTCCTGGCACGACTACGAGAAATCCTGCGTCTCTTCCAGCAGCCCGAAACTCCGGAAACACGTCAGAAAATCTGTGATATTTGCCGCGTACTCGCCAAAGTCGGCGACCAGTTTGAATTGCCCCAGTGGCGGCACTTGCTCGATGTAACCCACGAGGCGATTTCGCTGCCCAATAATCACTTTGGTGACCTAGCCGCCGTTACGATTAAGGAACTCAAGCAAGCTCAGGAACTGGTGCTGGCCAATCGTGAGTCCGAAATTGCGATTAGTGCCTCGCTGCAAGCTTTGTTACCCCTCAGCGCCGACCCTCTCGCCATTGCCCTTGGTTCCGATGATGAGTTTGACCGTGAGTTTGATGACTTATTTGATGCCGCTGAATTTGGACTCACGGAGAGCGAGAGCGATGGTGTAGACGATGAGCTGTTTGCAGAAGCCAGCCCGTCTATGTCGGAAAAGCATTCATCCTCTAGTCAGACCCATGTTGCAGCATCCAAGTCTGAGCAAATTAAGCGCCACGGCCCTGAGGTTGGGTCGGCGGAGCTGAGTAGTTTGGCCGACTTGTTTGAAACCAGTATGGACGACCTGGAGAATTGGGACAGTCTCGATCGCGCCGAACGTTCAGATCGCAACCCACTCGGAGATCCGGACGCAGAAGAGATGGACGGCGATTTTGCCGATCTCTTTGCCAGTGATGATGTTGCCGAGTCATCCTCCAGCGATCGTGAGACCGATGCGGATGATGACCTTGATAGTTTGTTTGATGACATTGCGGATGCGACTGAGGATGACGTTTCGGATGAGCTTGACGCGATCGAGCCTGCTACCGCTCGTTCGCAATATCAGTCCGATCGCGAAATATCAGCCAGCAACAATCCGGCTAGTCTAAGTGCAACGGATGACTTTGACGATCTCCTGGATTTGCTCGAAACATCAGCCGCAGAGGCCGAGACCCCGAATCGCAAAGCTTCCAGCGAACCAGAAGCTTCGGGTCTAGATCTCGATGAGTTGGACTTTGACTTTGAGTCAGACGATGCGGACACCGCGATCGAGACCGACAAGAATGATCTTGCCGCGATTGACGCCATCGATTTTGACTTCGACCTCGAAGGCGACCTCCTTGGCCTGGATCAAGATCGGTCGAGCGACCCGATCCGCAACGAATTCGCCAATGCGGGACTGGTAGATTTAGAGGATTTATTTGATCACAACAGCCCGAATCTAACCGATCCGGTTCCGACAGATCGCACAGCCGCAGCAGAGTCGGATGATTTCGATGACTTCGATGATCTATTTGACGATATCGACAGCTCTGAGCGCGATCGCGCCCCTTCGGAACCTGTCAACACAACCCAAAATCGTTTCTCCAGTGATGTGGATCGCGATCTGGATGGCGATTTTGATGATGATTTCGACCTGTTCGACCTAAACGTAGGTGAAGCTGAAACCTTTGCGCCACCGCAAACAAAACCACCAATCTTGGATGACGAGGATCTATCACTCGATGATCTATTTGAGGATGCTGACACCACGGCGCGTGAGGCCGAAACCTCCAGTGACGCGCTGTTCTCGTTGGAACCCAATTTCTCTAACACGGCTACCGAGCTTGAGGATGGGCGAGAGGATGACGAATTTGAAGACCTGTTCTCAGATTTGGATATGTTGGAGACCGGGGACAACTTCGATTCTCTCGGTGATCTAGACGACTTGGATCTATCTGAAGCCCTAGCGGATGTCTCCCTTGATTTTGATCAGGCGCTGGAGTTGGTGGAACCCGACAAGGTGGACGACGACATCGATATGAGTCTTTTTCCCCACCTCGGCATTTGGTTAGATTTACCGGCAATGGATACCGGCAGCGATGTGTTTGAGGTGCTGGAAGCTTACCTAGATCAGTCCCCGAACCCTGTATCCCTGCCGCTGGCATCTGACGATAGCGACTTTGCGGATCTCGAACATCTCCTAGAACTGGATGCGCCGCCGGGTAGCGGAGACCCCAAACTCACCGCCGATCGCGCCCTACCGACCACGAGCGTATCTCGTGGCGGCGCTCGTCGTCAGCGTGGGCGTGGCAGCGCCTTTGAGCAGACGATGCGCGTGCCGATTAAGCGACTCGACGATCTGAGTAACCTCGTCGGTGAGTTGGTCGTCAACCGTAACAGTCTGGAAGATGATCAAGAGCGTTTACGACAGTTTCTTGACAATTTGCTACACCAGGTCAGCCAACTGAGCGAGGTGGGGCAGCGGATGCAGGATCTCTACGAGCGAACCTTGCTCGAAATGGCGCTGCTTGCGAGCCGTAAGAATCGGACAGTGGCCGCCCAAGGGGGAATGTCCAATGCGAACGATGAGGGCGATGAGGATTTTGATGCCCTAGAGATGGATAAGTTCAGTCTGTTCCACCTTCAAGCGCAGGAAATTATTGAACTGGTTGTCCGGGTGCGTGAGTCTTCGTCGGATATCGAGTTTCTCGTGGATGAGAACGACCAGGTGACGCGCCAGTTACGCCAGGTGACAACGCAGTTGCAGGAAGGGCTAAATCGATCGCGCATGGTGGCCTTTTCCAACGCGACCGATCGCTTGCTGCGCGGCGTTCGGGATAACGCCATCAAATTTGGTAAACAGGTGAATTTGCAGATCGAAGGGCGGGATATGCTGATCGATCGCATGATCCTAGAACATCTTTACGATCCGCTCACCCACTTGGTCAACAATGCGATCGCCCACGGGGTCGAAACACCCGAGGAACGGATTGCCAAGGGTAAACCCGCCCAGGGAACGATCACGGTCAGTAGCTTTAATCAGGGTAACCAAACCATCATCGCGATCTCGGATGATGGCGCAGGCATCGACAAGGATCGGGTTGCGAGTAAGGCGGTACAAAAGGGGCTGGTGTCCCAGGAACAGGCCAAGAATCTAACCGACCCTGAAATTTATGATCTGTTGTTCTTACCGAACTTCAGTACCCGCGATATGGCCGATGACTTGGCCGGTCGCGGGGTGGGGATGGACGTGGTTAAAACCAAGCTCAACGAAATTCGGGGCGTTATCATTACCGACTCGACACGGGATAAGGGCACTACGTTTACGATTCGTCTACCGCTGACCCTCAGTATTTCAAAGGCACTGTGCTGTATTAGTGATCACGCGCCGATCGCCTTCCCGATGGATGGGGTCAGCGAGGTTCTCGACAATTTGCCGAGCGATCGCATCATTCGAGAAGATGATGATACGGCCTACGTGCAATGGCGCGAACAAAAAGTTCCGTATCAACCCCTCAGCAGTCTGTTCAACTACAGTCGCCTCTCGATTCGTCCCCAAATGTACGGTTCCGCTAGCGATGACGATACGGTATCCGTGGTCATTTTGCGATCGGCGGGTAGCCAATTGGCGATTTCCGTCGATAGCATTGTCGGCGAGCAGGAAATTGTAATTAAACAGCTCGAAGGTCCGATTCCGAAACCCGTGGGCATCACCGGGGCAACCGTGATGGGGGATGGTCACATCGTCCCGATCGCCGATGTCCTTGAACTGATTGACCTGTCGCTCGGTCGGGTGCGCCGGGATGCGAGTAGCCTCTGGGATGAAACCGAAGAGGCGACGGTCGTGCAGGTGGAGAAAGCCGAACCGATGGTGCTGATCATTGATGACTCGATTACGGTACGTGAGTTACTGTCGATGACCTTTAAAAAGTCGGGATATCGCGTCGAGCAGGCTCGCGATGGTCAAGAGGCGTGGGAAAAATGCGATCGGGCTTGCCCTGCGAGTTGGTGTTCTGCGATATGGAAATGCCACGCATGAACGGTATGGAACTGCTCGAAAAAATGAGTAACGATCCGCGCTTATCTGAGCTACCGATCGCGATGCTCACCTCACGCACCGCCGAAAAAATGAAACGTCGTGCAGGCGAACTCGGCGCCAAAGGCTACTTCACCAAACCCTATCTTGAGGAAGTCTTGCTAGATGCGGCCCAGCGCATGTTAGCCGGAGAAAATCTCATGGCGAGTAACACCAGTGCCGAACCAGCTCCGGCCTCATAAAGACAAGCATGATCAGGTGATCGGAGTCAACGATGCTTGGAGTCTGGGGCGTCATGTAATGTTCAAAACTAACGACGTCTTTCTCTGATTCGCTTAGGATAGGGATCAGCACGCGGCCTGAGCTGCTGCCATACGGGTGTTCCCACGCTCAACGCTCTAACCTCTTTGCTCGACTATGGCTCCTTCGATCGTCAAACGTTACGCCATCGCCTTTAATCAATACAAAGTCGTCGGTTTTGTCGCCTTTGCTGTCTGTGTTGCAGGAGCCGGTTTACTCAGTTTGAGTGAGCCGCCACCACCCAGCTACAAAGCCTCCTCCGCCCTTGCGTCGAACTCTCCCGCCATTCCCCTTTCGACCACAGGCCCGACGATTCACGAGCAAGGCAAGGCTGCACTGACCGCAGAATTTTGGTAGATCAGGAGGTGGTCGAGTCCATTGCCTCGCAAGTTGGGATCGATCCGCGCCTGGTGAAAGCGGCATCGGTTCGTGTGCCGGAACCGGAAGAACCTCAGTTCTACTATGTGTCCTACAAAGATTCCACACCAGAGCGGGCTGAAACCGTCTTGCGCTTGCTGATGGAAGCCATGGTCGCGAAGAGCCTCGCGTTCAACCAATCGCGACTCGACAGCATGATCGAGGCGATGGAAAAACGGATGCCGGAGGTGCAGGCAGACCTCGAAGCCGCTGAAGAAAAGTTGGTGCAGTTCGATCGCGTGGAAGGGGCGATTTTCCTCGAAGCGGAAACGGGCAGTTTGCAGGGGGAAGTGGTCGGCGCTCAGACCAGCCAGCGTGCGGCACGTCAGAAAATTGAAGTGTTGACCGCCTCGATCGCAGCGTTAGAACGCCAGCTCGGTTTAAGTGCCGAAGAAGCCTACACCTCGGGAGCCCTCAGCCAAGATCCGATCGTGGGTAGCATTCGGAGTCAGATTTCCCAAATCGAAACGCAGCAGGCACTACAGGCGGAGACCTTACGACCCGAACACCCGCAGATGCGGGCATTTCAAAAGCAGATCGCAGGGCTCGAAGGCTTGCTCGAAACTCGTGCGGCTGAAATTATCGGGGGAGGAGGTGTCGGCGCTCCGTTGCTCAACAGTGACCGGATTCGCGTTTCGAGTGCGCTCGATCCGTTACGTCAAGAAATGGCCGGTCGGCTCATTGCGCTCAAGCTTGACTTAGAAAACACTCAACGTGAGCTTGAAATTGCCCAACGCAGCGAGCAAGAAGCCATGCGTAAATTTATTAACTTGCCCGACTTGCAGCTTGAGCGTGAGCGGATTGCCCGTGAATTAGCGATTAAGAAAGGATTCTATGATCAGCTACAAACCCAGTTGATCGATGCTCGCACAGCCCGCAATGAAACGACCAGTAACCTCAGTATTGCCCAAGCACCTGAGATCGAAGAGACGGTTACGCCGCCGCCGAATGTTATTTTGCTTGTCCTGGGCGGAACGATCGTCGGTCTTGGCGTCGGTGGTGCGGCAATCTTCCTACTCTCAGCGCTTGAGGGACGCTGTTACACCATGGAAGAAGTCTCGAAAGCCTTTGCGAGCCGTGATATTCCCGTCCTTGGAACCATTCCGCAACTGATCGACTTCGAGACCTACGACGATGAAGCGATGCTGACGATCGTTAATCCAGAGTCACCGTACTTGGATTACTATGAACGCCTACGCAGCAATATTGTGCGATCGGGCGAGAAAGCACCGCCGAAAGTGGTGGCGATTACGAGTTGCGGTGCAGACGAAGGCAAAACGATCACGACCTACAATCTTGCGATCGCCGCTGCTCGATCAGGCAAACGCACGCTGATCATTGAGGCGGACTTGCGATCGCCCTCACAGATTGCAGCCCTCGGCCTGAGCATTAACCCTGAAAGCTTACTCGACCCACTGCGACATTATGATCCGGCACGCAACAACATGCGACTCGTACCGGGCGTCGAAAATCTCTACGTGATTTCCACACCAGGCCCTCAGTCTCAAGCTGTGGCAATCATCGAGTCCAGTGAGCTACGAGCCTTGATCGAGACAGCACGGGAACGGTTCGATTTTATTGTGATGACACGCCGTCCCTCAGCCGCTGTAACGATACGCTGATGATCGAAGCCCTGACCGATGGTTTACTGCTAGTCGGTCGTCCTGGCTTTACCCAAACCTCCCTCGTGGCCGAGCAGGCTAACGCGATCGAGGAAGCAGGCGAAAAACTAACGGTCATCGGCAGCGTCGTCAATGGCGCAGAAATCACGATCGAACTGCCACCTCTTCCCGACGACGAGGAATTGCTCGATGAGGCCACTGAGGTCACTGCTTACGTCGGTGAAGACGAGTACAGCGACGGGTTAGAGTTATCAGCGCCCGATAGCCGCGATCGATATCTTTAAATCTTTAAAAGGCGGCATATCTGCACGGAGTTGTGAGTGATCCTAACTGACGTGATTGTGGCACGAATAACTTCATCTGCTTCGAGGATCTATCCGCCGCGTTAACGTAGCCGATCGCCCGCTGCGATCGCCGAATTCGCCAATCCTGCTAGCGTTCCCAGTGCCTCCGCCTCCGATAGTCCCTTCAGCTCCAGCGATATCGCGCCCACCATATTCCCACTCCAGCACCGGCGGCGCACAGGACGCACCACACACCGACGGATTGAAATAGGCGGGTGTCCCGTCAGCCAGCTCGATCGTCATCTCGAACGCCTCACCGAGCTGGTAATAATCGCCCGTACCGCGCCGTGCTGCGATCGTCCCGAGCATACAGGCATTGCCACGGCAATTCGGCACATATCCCAGGTCGATCACATATCGATCAGCATCAGCGTTTGTACTGGCATAGATCGGCTCATCCGGTAGCGGCAGACGATCGGGCAGCAACACCGGGATTTGTGCTTGAGTCCGAAGGGTCTCAAGTGCGGGGAGGAGGACATCCGGCAGATCGGAGGTCGGGCTTGTGAGGGGTTGTGTGGGATTGGCAGGATTGTTTGGGGTGGGAGACGTTGCCAACGGCGCGGTCTCGATCGTGGCGGGTTGGCGGGTGGGGGCGATTTTTGGAGCTGCGTTCGCGATCAAGGTCGGGTGTGTTGCCCGGTGTGGCCGCATCACCATTGGCGATCGGTGCGGGCGGAGCGGGGGTGGGGTAT
>JAAUPN010000025.1 GCA_012033105.1 Coleofasciculaceae cyanobacterium RL_1_1 | reverse complement strand
GCCACGCAAAACAAGCCGCCGCACTCATTCCCACCGCCGGGATCAGATAGCCCGCAAATAAATTCGGGTTGCCGAGATAGCTGTAAATGCGGGTGGCATCTGCCGAAGATGAGCTGGGATCAGTCCACGTCGCGAGGGCTTCGACGCCGACGATGCTTTGCTGAATGCCGTGAACGCTAGTGACCAGTGCGACCAAGAGCAACACCCCGATCGCCCAGGCACGCAACCGCGATCGGCGTAGCACCCGCGCAGCCAGGAAAAACAGCCCGATATACAACGTCAGCTTAATCCAGCCAGAAAACGCCACCCGTGGCATCGGCGAAAATCCCATCGCCAGGGACGACACAGCCCAGTACAAAACGACGAGGGTATGGATCGGCGTCAGGCCGAAACGGGTGTTATCCGTCAAGGTCAGCAACCCGAAAAAGGCAATGCAGCAACCGAGCAGCACCCCGACGAGGGTGGTCGAAACGAAGGGAGCAACGACCAGCACCGCCGCTACCAATGCCATACCTAGTGGTTCCGAGGCAGACATCAAGACACTATCGCTGCGCCACTGTTGCAGGCGTCCGAAGGCGAGACGATAGAGCAGGCTCGATCGCTGCCAGCGATCGGGCGACCACCCGGACAGTGTGAGAGAGGTGAGCAAAGAATTCATCGGTTCGGGACGTAATGCGGCAAAGGGAGTATCGGGCGCGACGGGTGAGATTGGCCAGTCGATCGATAACCCAGCATATCAACGGCGTGTCAGTCCTGGCAGTCTCAAACAGTAAGTTTCAAAAAAATGGGATTCGGCGAGCATTTCGCTGAATCCCATCCAGTTTTAGGCGAGACCTTTGAGGTTTTTAAAACCTCAAAGGTCTGAGGTTGAGCTAACTAGACTTAGTAGTCGAAGTCGCCGCCGCCCATGCCGCCAGCCGGTGCGCCATCTTTTGACTCCGGCTGATCGACGATGATGCACTCGGTGGTGAGGATCATGCCCGCGATCGAAGCTGCGTTTTGGGTCGCCGATCGGGTCACTTTCGCCGGGTCAACGACACCCGCTTCAAACATATCCGCGTACTCATTGAGCGCTGCGTTGTAGCCCACGTTGAAGTCTTTTTCCTTCACGCGTTCTGCCACGACCGCACCGTTTTGACCCGCGTTTTCCGCAATCCGCTTCAGCGGAGCCGTCAGCGCTCGCGCCACGATTTGCGCACCGGTCAGTTCTTCGTCAGTGAGGTTTTCGCTGGCCCAGGTCTCCAGCATCGGAGCCAAGTGAGCCAGGGTCGTACCACCACCGGGGACGATGCCTTCTTCAACGGCAGCTTTCGTCGCGTTGATGGCATCTTCCAGACGCAGTTTGCGATCCTTCATCTCAGTTTCAGTGGCCGCACCGACTTTGATGACCGCAACACCGCCGGACAGTTTCGCCAGACGCTCTTGCAGCTTCTCTTTGTCGTAGCTCGAATCGCTTTCTTCGATTTGGCGACGGATTTGCTCGCAGCGTGACTTGACGCCCGCTTCGTTGCCTTCCGCGACGATCGTGGTGCTGTCCTTGGTAATGGTGATGCGGCGAGCCGTACCCATCATTTCCAGTTTGGCCGTTTCCAGCTTCAGACCCGCATCTTCGGCGATGACTTGACCGCCCGTGAGGACGGCGATGTCTTCGAGCATTTGTTTACGACGATCGCCAAAGCCCGGAGCTTTAACGGCGGCGACATTCAGCACACCGCGCAGACGGTTCACCACGAGGGTCGCTAGCGCTTCCTTCTCAATGTCTTCCGACAGGATTAGTAACGGTTTGCCCGATCGAGCCACTTGCTCCAGCACCGGAACCAGATCCTGAACCAGGCTGATTTTCTTATCGGTGATCAGGATGTAAGGCTCGTCGAGGACGGCCTCCATACGCTCGGTATCGGTGGCGAAGTAGGGCGAGATATAACCCTTATCGAAACGCATCCCTTCGGTAATTTCCAGCTCAGTCGTCATCGACTTGCCTTCTTCGAGGGAGATCACACCCTCCTTGCCGACTTTATCCATCGCATCGGCGATCATTTTGCCGACTTCATCGTCGTTACCGGCAGAAATTGCACCGACTTGAGCGATCGCGGTCGAATCACCGACTTCACGCGAATAGCCCTTGATTTTTTCAACCAGGAACGCCGTTGCCTTGTCGATACCGCGCTTGAGCAGAATCGGGTTTGCACCCGCTGCCACGTTACGCAGACCTTCCTTGACCATCGCGTGAGCCAGGACGGTCGCCGTGGTCGTACCGTCACCAGCAGCATCGTTAGTTTTCGAGGCCGCTTGACGAATCAGAGCAACGCCGGTGTTTTCAACGTTGTCTTCAAGTTCGATTTCTTTGGCGATCGTGATCCCGTCGTTGACGATCTGGGGTGCGCCAAACTTCTTCTCAAGGACAACGTTACGACCTTTCGGGCCGAGGGTCACCGCAACGGATTCCGCCAGGATGTCCATGCCTTTTTCCAAGGCGCGACGTGCGTTTTCGTTATAGATAATTCGTTTTGCCATTTTGCTTCCTCTGGGGAGTCTCAAGTGGTGTGAAGGGCGAACTCGATGAACGAGCGAGCCTAAATCACGACGATCGGCACAGTATCGAAGCCAAACATCGTGTGAGTCGTGGCATGAGCTGGCATCGAGGTGGATGATTCCACACCTGTTGTGGGGGATGAACATCGTCCAGCCAGCTTCAAAGCCGTGAGCGGCTAGAAAGACAATGAAGTGAGCTCGTCTGGAGGCGAGTTCTTAGCCGACGATCGCGAGGATGTCTTTCTCCGACAGCAGCACATATTCATCGCTACCAAGTTTGATATCCGTACCGGCATACTTCGAGTACAGGACTTTTTCTCCAACTTTGACATCGAGTTCGTAGCGCGTGCCATCGTCGCCACGCTTACCGGGGCCAACTTGGACGATTTCACCCACTTGGGGCTTTTCTTTCGCGGCGTCGGGCAGGAGGATACCACCTGCGGTTTTTTCTTCAGACGCGCTAACTTTCACAAACACGCGATCAGCCAAAGGCTTTACAGTGGAGACGCTCAAAGATACGGCTGCCATAGGACTCTTTCTCCCGTTATTTTCGTTCGGTTGAGGGTTGGACTAAAATTGTGGGGAATCGAGGCATACGAACACAGACTCACGTGATGATGACTGCGGTTGCTGTACGATCGAGCTAGGAACGCGATCGGCCAAAGTCGAGACGGATGGCGAACGCCAGCCCACTAAAGCCAGTCGTTTGAATCGCATTCCGAGCGGTTTTTAGCACTCTCGATTTCCGAGTGCCAATCTACCCGAATGCCTTGACACCGCGCAACTTGCGTGGCTGTACGGGTTCCCGAACTGTAGTCATGATGCGGGTCTCGTTTCTGGCGTGGCAACGTCTCGCTAGACCCTTAAGCTAGATGTTTAACCAGACGTTTTCTACGGTTCCAGGGCAGCATTACAGGTACTCTAGGTGCATAGACTCTCAACCTCTTTTCGCCTTCGGGCTAACGTGAACGATCGTGAACGATTTTCCATCCTCTAACCCGCTAGACGATGTACCTGTGATGCCGCCCCCGGCGGATCAAGCGGTAGAACACGAGATCGATCGATGCCTTGCCGAAAGCGTTCGAGGTTTATCGATTGATCGAATCAAACGTCATGTCTTTATCTGCGCCGATCAGACCAAGCCAAAGTGCTGCCCAAAAGAGGACAGTATTGTGGCCTGGAATTATCTCAAGCAGCGCTTAACTGAGTTAGGACTCGATCGGGCAATTGCAATTGATTCAACCTGCGTGTTTCGGACAAAAGCAAACTGTTTACGAGTCTGCCGCAATGGCCCGATCTTGCTAGTTTATCCAGAGGGAGTGTGGTATCACGATGCGACGCCAGAGGTGATCGAGCGTATTATTCAAGACCATTTGATCAACAATAAGATAGTTGAATCTCATGCCTTTTTCGCTCGCAGCCTTGAAGATTAAAGGTGTAATTAAGACTTCGATCATCCAAAAGATCTGTGCTTACAGAGTCTTGCCATAAGCCTGACCCAAAATAGCAAGACAACTCCTTCTATTAGTTAAGATGCTGCAATGAATCATCCTGACTAAGGGGATTGCCAGAATATAATTACCGGTTAGGGGCTCCCTAAATCATTGACTCCCTAATATGAATTATCATTCGACGGGAAGTCTGAAGTTTAGATCCCTCAAACAAAGGACAGAAAACATCGTTAGAAAGTAGTCTTATGAAAAACACTAAGCAGAAGCGTCTTTTACTCGTGGATGATGATCCAAACCTAATTTTATTAGTCAAAGACTATCTGGAATTCCGAGGCTATGAAGTCTCTTCTGCCGATAATGGTCGCATTGCACTCGAGCAGCTCCAAGAAGAACTGCCCGACTTGATCATTTGTGATGTCATGATGCCAGAGATGGACGGGTACACCTTCGTTGAAAGTGTACGAGAGGAGCCGCGTACGAGCTGGATTCCCGTGATTTTTCTCTCCGCAAAAGGGCAAAGCCAGGATCGGATTAAAGGGCTGAATATTGGAGCGGATGTCTATATGGTCAAGCCCTTTGAGCCGGAAGAACTGATTGCTCAGGTGGAATCGTCTCTGGCTCAGGCAGCACGTTTGACAGCCCGCAAGGTTCTCGGTAGTGACGCTGCACCTCCGCTCCAAGTGCGTCCGGGTGTTGAGTTAACTCCAACGGAACTGAAAGTGGTGCAGTGGGTGGCGCGGGGTATGGCAAACCGTGAGATTGCGGTCGAAATGAAGGTAAGCCAACGGACGATCGAAAGTCATGTCTCCAACATGTTGGGCAAGACGGGTCTGCATAACCGTACAGAATTGGCACGATGGGCGATCGAAAGCGATATGGTCTAACTCCGATGGCATCACTGGTCATACTAGGAAGCTGAGTTCAGGCATTGCGATCGCTTGTCGCCAAGTTTTAGGAGATGCCCTCTGAAAGGGTACTAGTCTGGGTGATAACAGCAAATGTGTCGTCAGACTTGAGCGCTTAATGGTCTGTTAATCCAAGCTGCGTACAATATGGTGGCAATCCGGGTAGATTGTGTTCTGTCCCGGTGGGTTGTGCGATGTGTGCAGCGATCTCAGTTCATCGTGTGGTTTGTCTTGGATTTGCAGTGAGTGTTCCACGTGGTTATGTACGACACTGAGCCCGTAGTACCAGTTCGCGTCCCCCACTGGACGGATCGCTTGCGCTTGGATTCGACGATCGCGGAACTCAAGCTCAATCTCAGTGAAATTGATGTGAGTTTGCCCGGAAAGCAGCTTCTGAAGTTATTTAGCCGTGACGATCGTCTCCCCGGCGTGATTTTGCTGCGAGACGGCGAGTTTGTCGGGCTGGTTTCCCGTGAATATTTTCTCGAAATGATGAGCTTGCCCTATCGGATGGACTTGTTTGCCCAGCGTCCGATCGAGCAGCTTTATGAATTTGTGAACGTCAACTTGCTGAAGCTTGATGGGAGTACCAGCATTCTCAACGCAGCGAAACAAGCTTTAGAGCGTCCGCCCGACAGTGTGTATGAGCCGATCGTGGTTGAACTGGTCGATCGAGCTTACCGTTTGCTCGATGTACGTCGGTTGTTGGTCGCACAGTCGAAACTGTACGAGGTGGCGACCATGGCGTTACGTCAGCGCGAGGCGGAAATCCTCGATCTGAATCAACGACTCAAAGCGGAGAATACGCGACTGGGCGCAGAGGTTGAAGTTACGCGCAAGATTCAGACGATGTTGTTGCCGCACGATAACGAACTTGCGGCGATCGCGAGTCTGGATATTGCGGCGCACATGGAGCCTGCCGCTGAGGTGGGGGGGGATTACTACGACATTTTGCGTCACCACGATCGCGTCAAAATTGGTATCGGCGATGTCACAGGACATGGCCTCGAAAGCGGTGTCCTAATGTTGATGGTTCAGACCGCTGTACGTACGTTGTTTACCCATAATGTCACCGATCCGGTTGCCTTGTTTAGCACGCTCAACCAGACGATTTTTGATAATGTGGGGCGGATGGAGAGCGACAAGCATTTAACCTTAGCGCTACTTGACTACACCGATCGCGATGGTGTCGGTCATGTAACCCTGAGTGGTCAGCATGAGGACGTGATCGTTCTGCGTCACGATGGGACGATCGAAATCATTGAGACGATCGATCTGGGTTTCCGATCGGTCTCGATGAAGAGATTGCTGCCTTTATTGATCAAACGTCGCTAGAGCTGGCCTCGGGTGAGGCGATCGTGCTGTATACCGATGGGATTACCGAGGCTGAAAATGTCGAAGGTCAGATGTATGGCATTGAGCGATTATTGGAAGTTTTGAGACACCATAGTCACCGTCATGCGGATGAGATTCGTCATGCCGTCATTACCGACGTTAAAACCTTCATTGGGTTCAACACGATGTATGACGACATTACATTTGTGGTGCTAAAGCAGCGCTAGAGCCCGTTCTTCGGGGGAACATCGGGTACATCCGCAAGATCTCGATCGCAATTTGTGACGAATGATGCAGGATGAAGGGTGGCAATCCGTTACGTTATCAAAGCTAAGACAGTCTGATGAGTCCATCCATGGTTCATACAGGGCTGTTTTGCGTCCGGCTTGCTGACTTCAGCCCATCTGTAGCGCTAGCAAAATCCGACTTCCTTCTTCCGCTTCCGTAGTTTCTAGATTTTCCTAGATTGGATACAAGAGAATACGTTAAGTCTCGGTTAAACTCGATCGCGTAGAGATCACGATAACGTTGCTGACGCTTCCCTTCTCTGTCCCGCTTAATCTAATCGGCTTGCTGCCCACCTTCGCCCATCGCCACAGCCCGGTGAGCGAAGGTGGGTCTGTTGATGTGTTTTGGGTGATTATCTGCGCGGGTCTGGTATTCATGATGCAGCCCGGTTTCATGTGCCTCGAATCGGGGCTGACGCGATCGAAAAATAGCATCAACGTTGCCGTCAAAAATTTCGCTGATTTTGGTATTTCGGTCGCCCTATTTTGGGCGTTTGGCTATGCCCTCGCGTTTGGTGTTTCCAATCATGGCCTGATCGGTACGAGTGGTTTTTTCCTCAAAGTCGAAGCCGATCCCGAGACCGCAGCCTTCTTTTTGTTCCAGACAATGTTTTGCGGTACGACCACCACGATCGTCTCTGGGGCAGTCGCCGAACGGATGAAATTCCTGGCGTATCTTGCGGTCTCGTGCCTATCTTCAGGTCTAATCTATCCGCTCTTTGCGCACTGGGTGTGGGCTCGCACCAGCAACGGTGAAGCGGTTGGCTGGTTGGGCCGACTCGGATTTTCGGATTTTGCGGGAAGTACTGTCGTTCACAGCACCGGTGGCTGGATCGCACTGGCGGCACTGATCACGATCGGTCCCCGCTTTGGCCGCTTTCCTCCGGGTGAACCCGCTCGAAAAATCCAGGGATCGGATTTACCGTTGTCGGTGCTCGGAACGATGCTGCTCTGGCTGGGCTGGCTTGGCTTTAACGGTGGCAGTACCCTCGCACTCGATGGCCAAATTGCGGGCATCATGGCGCATACTCTCCTCGCGGGAGCGGCTGGGATGATGTCCGCGATGGTGATCGGCTGGCGGCGCAGCAAAGTCCCCGAAGTCGAACTCTTGCTCAATGGCTCACTCGCGGGCTTAGTGGCGGTCACGGCCTCCTGTAGTACCATTTCAACTCCGGCAGCCGTGGCGATCGGGGCGGTCGGTGGTGTGATTGCCGTTTTTGGGCGAGACCTGATGGAGTGGCTCAAAATTGATGATGCGATCGACGCCGTTCCGGTGCATCTGGGTGGTGGTATCTGGGGAACCTTAGCCCTGGGATTGTTCGGACTGCCCAGTTCACCGGAGCTAAGTTTCGATCGAGTCGAGTTTTTCCTCGTGCAGCTCATCGGCGTGATTGTCTCGGGTCTGTGGGCTTTTGGTCTGAGCTTTGCAATTCTGTTTGTTTTCAACAAGCTATTTGTCCTGCGTGTCACCAATGACGAAGAGCAAATCGGCCTCAACGTTTCAGAACACCGAGCCACCACGGAAATCTATCAACTGTTCAACGTCATGGAGTCTCAGGCGCGAGACCCCAGCCAGCGGCTACGGGTTCCCGTCGAGCCCTTTACCGAAGCCGGTCAGATTGCGGGTCGCTATAACCAGGTCATGGACGCGCTGGAAGAGGCCGTCACCCGCAACACCGCGATCGTCACCACCGCCCGCGATGCGATCATCACCTTTGAAAGTGACAGCAATGCCATTTTGACCGCAAACCCCAGCGCCTTCAAAATTTTTGGCTATGATGCCAGCGAAGTTTTGCTCACCGGTATTTCCATTCTGGATCTGTTGGGCGGCGATCAAGACAAGCGCCAGGAGATGCTATCAACGGTGCTTGAGGCGGGGCGAGGTGACCTCACGGGCCGTCGTCTTGATGGCAGTGAATTTCCGCTAGCGGCTGCGGTCACCTTAACCGCAACCGGACGCCAAGCCTTTTATACGGCAACCCTCCGCGATATTTCGGAACGCAAGGCAGCGGAAGCCGCCCTAGCGCAAGCCAACCGTGAAATTTCAGCCCTAAATCAACGCCTCAAAGCTGAAAATGTCCGCCTGGGTGCTGAAATTGACGTGTCACGACGCCTCCAGGCGATGCTGCTCCCAAAACCCCAGGAGTTGTACGAAGTTTCCGATCTCGATATTGCGGGGTTTATGGACCCGGCAGCCGAGGTGGGCGGCGATTATTACGATGTGCTTGTCCGGGGCGATCGCGTACAGTTCGGTATCGGGGATGTAACCGGTCATGGCCTGGAAAGTGGCGTTCTGACCATCATGGTGCAAACTGCCGTGCGCACCTTACTCGAACATAATGAGTCCGACCTTAAGTGTTTTATCGATACCATCAACCGCACCATCTATGGCAACGTTCAGCGCATGAACAGCGATAAAGATATAACCCTCTCTTTACTAGACTATGAAGATGGGATGCTAACCTTATGCGGACAACACGAGGAAGTCCTCGTCGCTCGTCATCACGGTGAGCTTGAACGTGTTGATACGATCGATCTTGGGTTCCCGGTGGGGCTCGAAGCCGATATTTCCGACTTCACGCGCAAAATGCAAATCCCTCTCGGTACTGGCGATGTTGCCTTGCTGTTTACCGATGGTATTACCGAAGCAGAGGACGAACAAGGTCAGTTTTATGGCATCGATCGACTCTGCGAAACGTTAGATCGAGTTAAAGCTAATCCAGCCAAAACCATTTGCCAGTTAATTGTTGATGATGTGCGACAACACATCGGACGCCAAATCGTCCACGACGATATTACCCTGCTTGTTATCAAGCGCCGCCAGAGCGATCGGGAGTTGGATCGATGACTCAAATCTTTGGAAACTACTGCGAAGGACTGCCCTCGAGTCCAGAATTCTTGATCATCGGCTTTTCGCCCGGTTCGATTCCGCTACGGCAACGCTGGCGTAACAATGGGCTATCCGCCGATTTTATGGCTGACTATCTCATGACCTTTTTCCCTGACGATAGCTGTGACGCCGGTTCCGCCCAGCGCCAAGCCGAAGTCAAAAGTTCCGTGAGCTATGTCGCCAATGAACTGCTAGAGAATGCGATGAAGTTTAATGATGAGCGTGCCAACATTCCGATCGGGATCGAGCTTCAACTTCATGGCAGTCAATTAATTTTTGTCACGACCAACACGATTACACACGATCGGATGGAGCCATTCCAAACCTACCTTGAACGCTTGACCTCTTCCGATCCCGAAGAGCTATACCTAGAGCAGCTTGAGAAAAATGCTCTGGATGATGGCGATACCAGTTCTGGCCTTGGTTTTTTAACCATGATGAATGACTATGCCGCAAAATTAGGTTGGAAACTTGAACGTCATACAGATCGATCTGAGTTTGTTACCGTAAGTACGATGGTGCAGCTCCCGATCTAAATGGTCTCCTAGACTACTGAGTGGGGGAATGTGAATGGCGTATCCTGCTGTATTTGCTACGGTTTAAACTAAAACGTACGTTGTATCGTTTCACCCACGCGCTTTCGCTCTGCCTACCCGTTGAAAACATGACAGATACCACTTCTAGAGAAATACGTACGGATGATTATTGCGTTAGCTACGACGAGCCGACGCAGACCGTGGCTTGTCAGGGCTCGCTACGTTTGAGCGGTATGTCGGAATACGAGCCGATCGTCGATCTGCTGAGTAGTGTCGCGGACACGGATACCGATACCGTGATCCTCGATCTCACCGATCTCGAATTTCTCAACAGTTCCGGGATTAGTATGCTCTCGAAATTTGTCATTAAGGTCCGACACCGTAAAACCGTCACCATGTCCGTTCGCGGGTCGCGGACGATTCCCTGGCAAGGTAAATCACTCAAAAATCTTCAGCGCCTGATGCCCAGCCTCGATCTCCAGTGGGATTAATCTACGACATCACTCTCAAGAAGATGAATTCCGCAATCGTTCCGACCTGAATGGTTCCGAGGTCGTATGACGGATCGTCCGCTGACCCTGAGTGTCTGTGTGGTGCATGACTGGAACAATTGCCATCCAGTCGCGATCGCGGCATGATACCCTAGGCAAGCTTTAATTAGCTTTTTATCCCCGCTTACAGTCAAGTCGAGTCGCTATGTTTTGGGCCGATAAAATCGCCAGTAAATTCCAGGGCGAGCAAGTCGTTAACGATTCAAAAACGCCATCCGGTCGTGTCCACGTCGGATCATTACGCGGCGTGATCGTTCACGACACGATCTATCGCGCCCTGAAGCGAGCCGGAAAACCTGTGCGGTTTACCTACGGCATTGACGACTTCGACGCGCTCGATACCGTACCGAAGTATCTCGATCGCGAAACCTTCGCGCCCTACCTCGGTGCGCCCTGTGCAATGTTCCGTCACCGGGATCGGGTGCAACGGACTACGCAAAATTTTACAGTCAGGAATTTTTCGAGGTGTTTGATTATCTCGGTGTGAAGCCCGAGATCTATTACCTACGAGACTTATATCGGCAGGGCAAATTTAACGAGCATATTGATACCTTCCTCAACAATGCTCATCTCGTACGCGAAGCCTACAAAGAGATCAGTGGCGGCGAGCGATCGGACAATTGGTATCCCTTCCAGCCCATCTGCGAAAACTGCGGCAAAATCGCCACCACCGAAGTTACGGATTACAACGGCAAAGAAGTCTTTTATACCTGTAAGCCCGAAGCCACAGACTACACCCACGGCTGCGGTCATTCGGGTTGGATGTCGCCTTTTGATGGTAATGGCAAGCTTCCCTGGAAAGTCGAGTGGGTCGCCAAGTGGCAGATCGTCGGCGTAACGATCGAACTAGCCGGAAAAGATCACTCCCAAAAAGGCGGATCGCGGGATGTTGCCAACGCCATTTGCCGCAAAACCTATCAAAAACAACCACCATTTCACGCACCCTACGAGTTCATTCTCGTCAACGGTACGAAGATGAGTTCCTCGAAAGGCGTTGGTTCGAGTGCAAAAGAGATCGCAGACTTGCTGCCGCCCGAACTGTTGCGCTTTTTGATGCTCCGCACCCCGCCGCGCACTGCGATTAACTTCGCCCCCAACTACGAAACCACCACACGCCTATTCCGCGATTACGACACCGCGATCGAGAAATATCGCCCGCTCCTCGACGCCACCCCCGCCCCAGAACTCAGCAAAGATCTACTTCCCCTGTTCTACGCCCAGACGGGCGAGACAATCGAGACCTATCAGCCGTTTGATTTCAGCACGCTGATTTCGCTGTTGCAAGTGCCGCACATCGACATCAAAGCCGAAATCACGAAGCGTACTGACGTTGAACTGACCGCAGCCGACTGGGAGACGATCACAACCCGCATCACCGCCGCGCAACACTGGCTCGATAATTACGCCGACACCGACGAAAAGCTCGTCCTCTATCTCGATGAAATGCCAGAACAAGTGTCACAGATTGACGCAGCCGGATCACAGTATCTCAACGCCTTAGCGGATAATCTGGCTGCGCTCGATACCTGGGAGGGAGAAGCCTTACAAACGGCCATCTTTACGACCACAAAAGAACTAGAGATCCCGCCTACGTCGGCTTTCCCCGCCATTTACTACGCCTTTCTCGGCAAGGAACGTGGCCCAAAAGCCGGGAATTTGTTGTCGTATCTTGATCGAGATTTCACGATCGCACGGCTCCGAGCAGCAGCGCAAGCATAGGTTCTCGTTTCTTAACGCCCCCAGACTCGGTCAAAATTAGGCAAACTGTTACACGCTCACACGCTTAGGATCGACGCACTAACCGGCTAGAACTACGCAATACCGTGGGCGCATTGCTATGATGCTTCTACACGTCGGTCTGTTTGGCGTCAGTTCTGACGGTGAGAGCGATCACAACCATTGAGTGCCTTTTTGAGCCGTTCGTTGACGTTGAGTGATGCGATTCGCGGAGCACATACCGAAGCATAAGCGCCAGGATGTAGGTGTTAATTTTCGCGTTCTACCAGGGTATCTACACAAAAGCAGCGCCTAGATCGTAGGTATGCTTCTGTTCACCCGGAGATTACAGACAAATTGTATGTATAAGAGCGTATTTTTTCGAGTGTGTAAGAGTTTTGGAGAGCCGTATTAAGTCGGTAGTTTTCCATTCTTTTATCCGAGAGAATGGAGTTATCAAGATTCAGACAAGAGGAGGGCTTTTCGGCTGTGTCAGCCCCGAAAATACCCTACCTTTAAGGTGAAGCAGCCTAGAAAAATGAAACCGAATTTAGTTTTCGACTCCGTCTTCTCGCTAAGACAGCTTCATCTGCATCGACACCAATCTTCCTCACTCTTCCATTGCTCAGAATGAACAGCACCCAATTTTTCGCCACCGCTGCTCTTGCCGCTACCGGACTTGCCTTGATTGCGGCTCCAGCACACGCAGGCTCAAACCTCAAAGCCGACAATCTCAGTCTCTACAACTCATTTCATTCGCTCGTTAATGCCGATTCGCTACGCCTCGACAATAGCGAAATCTCCCTCAGACAACTCAATGCAGACTCGCTCTACTGCAAATGGCGTTAAACCGCTTGAGGTTTAACTAATTGATGAAATTGGTAAATCCAAGAGTACCGTCAAATTTTCGGTCAATGGTGGTACGGCGGCGGTTGTCCAAGGTGGTGGTGTTTCTTTTGCCAAAATGGAAGTCGAGGGTAGTACTCCAAGCGTTACCAAAGGGGACGGCGTTGACTTAGGCCAATTTGCTGATGCTACAACCTTTGATTTTTATCTCGATTCTCCAGAGGGTCTGTTTGGTACAAAGTCTAGCTTTAATCCAGATGGACTATCCCATGTCGTCGCGTATGAATACTACGATGAAGCTGAGGATCAAATTTGGACGATTCTTGGGTTTGAAGATAAATTTGGCGAGTATGATCCCAGTAATGCGAATTCTGCCGATCGCGACTTTAATGATGTTGTAATTGCGATCAAAGGTGTTACGGGTTCCGACTACGTTGAGCAAGATATTCCAGAACCTGCATCGGCCTTGGCTCTGCTCAGTTTTGCGGGTCTCGGTCTAGCTCGCCGTCGTCGCGCTTAAGTTCAGGTAACGGGTCACGCCGCCGCCATAAGTCCGGTGATCAGAAAAAGCTGGAAGAGAAAGTTGAAGATGGTAACGATCGCGGGAGATGCATTGGATCTCGCGATCGTTTTTTTGTCGCACAAATTCGCACAAATTCGCTACTCTAAGACTCGCGATCGCCCTCTACTCAAACCGAACGTCATGACCCCTGAGCCACATTACTGGTTAACCAAATCAGAGCCGAGTGATTACAGCATCGACGACATGGAGCGCGATCGGGTTGAACTCTGGGATGGGGTACGAAACTATCAAGCGCGTAATTTTTTGCGAGCGATGCAGCTTGGGGATTATGCGTTTTTTTATCATTCTAATGTTAAGCCTCCGGCGATTGTCGGCTTGGTGCGTGTCGTCGAGACGGACATCATTGATCCGACGCAGTTTGACCCCAACGATAAGCATTACGACCCTAAATCCACCTCGGAAAAACCGCGTTGGTATACGGTGCGGTTTGAATTTGTGGAAAAATTTGCGCAACCGTTGACGCTCGATCGACTCAAAGTATTATTTACTCCCGAAGAACTGCTCGTCGTGAAGCGGGGCAATCGCCTATCGGTGATGCCGGTCGAGACAGCGATCGCCGCCAAACTCCTCGCAGAAGTCCGAGGTTGAGCGACCGACATTTACATCAATGCCCGTCACAGGTTAACGTCACGTATTGACGCGACTCCTTGACACCAAACGCCAACCATCGTCGATCAGCCGCGCCACTTTACCCTATTGTTTCCAGCTTCTATGTCTTCCTTGCCGCCATCACTCGATGTCACCGAATCGCTGTATACCCGTATGGTTGAGCAGGCTCCAGAGGAGTGGCGCGACCAGTTTGCCGATCCGCTAGCGTGGGATAACAGTATGCGCGAGCAGGTTGCAGCTTTGCTGATTCCAGCGGCACGGGATGAGGCGATCGCCCAGTCCCAAGCACGCGGCGATCGCGGCTTTATTCTGTACGATCAAAAGGCGATCGAGACCTACATTTACTACGTGGGTAGCGAGTTTGCCGATACGGTGCTGTGGATGGCGGATCTGCGACGAAAGTGGAGTTACGGACGGTGTTGGAGCGCTACGATCCTGAGACTGAGGCCGCGATCGCGATCGCCAGTGCTGACAGTGTGCAGGTGATGTGGATCAAGCAAGACGGGAGCATCCAAACCCAAGGCGCTCAGGCGGTCAATCCATTACCGATCGCTCTGCCGGAGGGAGTGACGGCGGTAGCGAGCGAGCGTGATGGCTGCTATGGCTACGATTTTAATGATGGTCGTCTCGGTAAATTGGGGCGGGTCACGTTTTTGCCCCTGGGTGACAATCAGCTCGATTTTCAGTGGGAGGTGGCAACCTCGGAGGATGCAAGCCATGATGCGGAGGTCAAGGCTTTGTTTGAGCCGATCGCGCAACGGGCGATCGCTGCGTGGCAATCGGCACTGAAGCAAAAGGCGGGGAATTAACGTGAGTACGGGTGAAGAAACATGTGAACCTCTCGTAGCACAACCCTCCTGGTTGTTCGTTCAGGTGAATCGGTCGTACGTTGAATGACCTTGCGATCGCCAGCCTTAAGGCACAGGAGCGAGACTGCTTCCTTGGTAGTAGTGCGTCACGATCTGGGCGTAGTCGTAACCGCGTTCGGCGAGACGACGTGCGCCCCACTGACTCATCCCGACACCGTGGCCGCGCCCGCGTCCATTGAGGACGAACCGATCGCCATCACGTGACACCTCAAATTTTGCACTGGGTAACCCCAACGCCGATCGCAATTCCACCCCGGATAGCGAATAAGAACGAGAACTTCCGACGATCGCCAGTTGCCACGCACGACCTCCGGGTGTGAGCTGATCCAGTCGTAGCGCTTGCACCGCACCGACCCCGCCCGCGAGGTTGGCTAGGGTCGCAGCAGAAACATTCACTTGCCATTGGCTATCGGGGGCGTCTTCGTCGTAGGCCGGGACGCTTTGGAGGTAGGGTCGCGCTTCTGACCAGACAAATTCAGAGCTTTCGGTGTAGCCTCCGGCGGAGGAGTGAAATACGGCTTCGATCGGCTGGCGATTGTGGGTCAGGATGCGATCGCGGGTCGCATCAACAGCGCGGCGGGTGCTGTCGGCTTCATCGGCGATGCCGCGATAGACCTGCCAGCGGGTATCATCGCCCAGATCATAATCGGGGGTACGGCGTTTATTCCGTTGATACAGAGCATAGGTGCGAGCGGCGACAGCTTGGGCTTTGAGGGCTTCCGCAGGCCAGCTCGGGCTCATTTCTGCGCCGAGAACCGCATAAAGATAGGCATCGAGATCGACGCGATCGATCACCGTCATGCGGCTGCCATTGGCCTTAAGCTGAATTTGGCCGCGATACCAATGATCGCCGATAAACACGAAGCCGCCGTTATCTGGTTCGATCGTCAGTTCGGATGCACTCCAGGTTTCCAGCCCCACCCGGCCATTAGTCGCCGTCGCGACAAAGCCCGACATTCCCGCAATCCGACCCACCGCGTTACCGTTCCCATCCCGCACCGTGGCATCGGTCGAACTGCCGACCGTGGCTTCGGTGGTGGATTCTTCGATCGCAACTCGCAAGGTGAGCGCGATTGCTATGCGGGGAATGAGAACAATGGAGAGAAGAACGGCGAGGGCAGTCACCGTTCTAGAGCGGCGATCGGCCAGTACCGATGGTATCGGGCGCGATCGCTGGCCTCGTAACCATCGCAAACACAGACGGTCAATCATCGGCGACACCACAAACAAGAGAATGACGTTAAGGCGAGCGAACGAGGCAAGGTAAAGTCGGGTGCGAACATTCTACTGTGCAAAGACGAGGCGATCGGGGTAAAAAAAGGCGAAATCGGGAATCCGGGGATCAAGTGATACGAGCAGAGACGCGGGTTCTTAACTAAGATTGAGATAGGTAAGATTCGGAAATCTGAACCGCTCCTGAAATTGTTGTCCGAACGGTTTCGGAACTCTGCGGCCTTGGCTTTCCTTGGCTCATCTTGCTCGATGTTTAACGAGAGTCGCGACGGCGTGGAAATTACGTTTCTTGGTACTAGTTCCGGTGTCCCTACCCGTTCACGCAACGTGTCGAGTGTGGCGCTAAGGCTCACGCAGCGCGGCGAGTTATGGCTATTTGACTGTGGTGAGGGGACGCAGCACCAGTTTTTACGGAGCGACCTGAAGATTAGCCAGATCCGTCGCATCTTTATCACGCACATGCACGGGGATCACATCTTTGGCTTGATGGGGCTGCTGGCAAGTATTGGCCTTGCGGCGAATCCCGATCGCATCGATATCTACGGCCCGTCGGCGTTAAAGGATTATCTCAATGCCTGTACGCGCTTCTCCAAAACACGCTTCTCCTATCCGATCGAGGTGCATACGGTGAAGCCCGGTCTTGTGTTTGAAGATGAGGAATATCGCGTCGAGTGTGAGCGGCTCGATCATCGCGTGACGGCACATGGCTACCGTGTCCAGGAAAAAGATCGTCCGGGTCGGTTTGATGTCGATCGTGCCAAAGCCTTAGGGATTCCACCGGGTCCGATTTACGGCAAGCTCCAGCGTGGGGAGTGGGTCGAGTTAGAGGACGGGCGGCGCATTGATGGTTCGACGCTTTGCGGCGCTTCGCGTCCCGGTCGATCGGTCGTCTACTGTACCGATACGGTGTACTGCGAAAATGCGGTGAAGTTGGCGCGTAATGCCGATGTGTTAATCCATGAAACCACCTTCGCCCATCAAGACGCACAGATGGCCTACGATCGCCAGCACTCCACCTCAACCATGGCCGCGCAGGTGGCGCTTGGGGCGGGCGTCAAGCAGTTGATCGCGACCCATTTTAGTCCGCGCTACGGGCCGACGAGTGATATCAGCCTGAATGACTTAATCGACGAGGCGAGGTCGATCTTCCCCAATACGATCGCCGCCAAAGACTTCATGACCCACACGTTGCCCAGCAAGGAGGGAGAGCCGCAGGACGACATGTAAAAATCTTCCGACTGCTCGCCCTTTGATCTGTAAATTGATCTGTACGTGATCTGAACGGATGACCCTCTACCAACGATTTTGCCCGACCCACAGACCCTAAATCATGACTGACGATCTGCCTCTTTTGCCTCAGACACCAACGGTTTCGTCTTACTCCGCGCATCAGACCGTCCCCGACTGGGCGCAGGTATCGGTGATGGCCTTGCTGGATTTGTGGTGCATCGTAACCCTTCAGCCACAGGCGGCTTCTGAGGATGTCAGTCATCCAGATTATGGCTTGCCGTTCCGGCTTCATTGGATGGATAGCAGTCCCGGTTGGCCGCTGCTGTTGGGCGATCGAGCAGGAGATCAGCGAGAGAGTGGTGTTGCGGAAAATTATGAGGATTACCCCAGTCAGTCCAGTCATGACACTGGAGCGGCAGATGCCGCCACACCCGTGGAGGTGATGATGCCTCCTGCAGCTTCCGCCATCCCAGCACCGCTGACCTTCGATCGCGTGCATCCGGACGATCGTGATGCTGTGATTCACACGCTCGATCGCCTGTATCAGGGTGAGACAATCACAAACTTTGAGCATCGCTATCAACATGCCGATGGTCATTACCAGGTGTTGGCCTGGAGCGCTCACTCAGATGGCGAGTACATTTACGCGATCGCCCATGATGTGACAAGTTGCAAGCAAACGGAGCAGGCTTTACAGGATAGCCAGAAACGTTTTGAAGACATCGCCCAAGCCGCAGGTGTGTCGATCGAATATCTCTGGGAAACTGATATTGGTGGGTTTTATACGTTTCTCAGCGAGCCGGTACTCGCGGTTAAAGGGCGTTCAGCCTCAGAGCTGCTCAAACATCACCTCACAGATTTTGTTCATCCGGACGATCTGAGTGTTTTTCAGAATGTTCTGAAGGATGCGATCAAACACCAGCAGCGTTTCCGTCTTGATCTGCGACAGATCACGCCGACGGGTGAGGTGTTGTGGGAGGCATTGAATGGTGTTCCTGCCACGGATATCGCAGGCAATTTCACGGGATTTCGTGGTGTTGGTCTGAGTATTACCGAACAGAAAGAAGCTGAGTTTTCGCTTTCCCGTGTTCACCGAGAGTTAAACGGCATTGTGGAAGTCTTTCCCGATTTGATGTTTCGTCTCGATCGCGACGGCACGATTTTAGATTGTCGCGCGGGGAAACATGCCGGTTTGGCGATGATGCCGAGCAATCTGGTGGGTGAATCCCTGGCGATCGTCTTGCCCGAATCGACGTTTGCGATCGCGTCGGCCTGCATCACACGAGCGCTCCACAGTGACCGCCCTGAAGTTTGCGAATACGTCATTCCCTCCACCACGGGTGAGCCGGAGCGCTACCAAGAAATGCGCTGTATGCCGCTCGATGACGGCGATGTGTTGGCGATCGTGCGCGATATTTCTCGCCTGAAGCATTCAGAAATCGAACTGCAACAGCAATTGCAGCGCGAAAAACTGATGATGGAGATCTCGAAACGCATTCGAGCCTCGCTCGATCTTCAAGAGGTGTTAGAGCAAGCGGTACAGGGTATC
Organism: Coleofasciculaceae cyanobacterium RL_1_1; assembly: GCA_012033105.1. Classification (GTDB taxonomy): domain Bacteria; phylum Cyanobacteriota; class Cyanobacteriia; order Cyanobacteriales; family Geitlerinemataceae; genus RDYZ01. The sequence continues at coordinate 10,072 of JAAUPN010000025.1, read as the reverse complement.
CGTGAACTCTTGGATGTCGATCGCGCCATCATCTATCGGTTTAACGACGATTGGAGCGGCCAGCCGATCGCCGAAAGTGTGTGCGACAACTTTAACCATGTGCTTGGTTTAGATATCCATGACACCTGTTTTGAGAACGGTCTATGGGTCGATCGATTTCGATCAGGTGAGATCGTACGCCGCAACGATCTCACCCAGGTTGAACCCTGCTATCGCAAATTTTTAGACTCGCTCGGCATCGTTGCAAACCTAGCCTGCCCAATTCTGATTTGTGACGATACGGATACCAGCCCAAACCCGTTTAACCATCAACTCTGGGGCTTGTTGATTGTTCACCAATGCAGCGGAGCACGACACTGGACTGATTTTGAGGTGGAGTTGCTCCAACAACTGAGCGTTAACCTGGCGATCGCCATTCGTCAATCAAACCTCTTCATCGCACTCAAACACGAACTCACCGTGCGTCAGCGAGCCGAGAAGCGCGTACGCCAAAGCGAAGCCACCATCCGCGCACTCTATCAAATCGGCGCCTCCTCAGAGCTAGACTACCAGGGACGTTTAACCCAGATTCTGCAATTGGGCTGTGAATCGTTTGGTACGGATCTCGGCATCATTGGCCGGATTAATGGTGATTTTTACGAGATTGTCGCCGTCTATGCTCGGGATGCGTTTAGTGTTCCCTGTATCGTTGGGGATGCATTCCGCCTGGAAACGATCTTTGACGATATTCTCTTCAACCAGATCAATCAGACCAAAACCGATCAGACTCTGGCGATCCCCGATGCGGCGGTTTCTCCTTACTGTGAGCATGAAGCCTATCTCACGCGTCGCATTCAGGCTTACCTAGGTACAACCCTGGTGACGGTTGATGGTCTCTACGGTTCGTTGAGTTTTTGGCATCCGAGCGCCCGCCCCAAATTTAGCGTGACAGAAACGGAGTTTCTGGGACTGATGATGCAGTGGGTGACGAGTGAGCTAGAGCGGCGTAATAGCCAAGTGGCCTTGGAACGATCGCTACAACAATCGCTGTTACTCAAGCAGATTTCCCAGCAGATTCGAGCCAAACTCGATACCAAAGATATCTTCAAAACAACCTGTAAGTTACTCGGTGATGCGCTCCAAGCCAGCCGTTGTATTCTGTGGCGCTACGATCCGGAGGAAGCGAGTAATGTGATCGAGTCGTTGATGGAGTCGCGGGCGTCGGGAATCGATACACCGATCGAGTATCAGCTAACGTCGGAGATGCCGCACATTCAGCAGGTGCTGAATCGAGATCGAGCAGTGGTCGCCTCCAATGTCTACGACGATCCGTTATTTTCTTCCATCAGCACGTCACTGATGCGTTACGGAATTAAGTCCATGGTCGCGATTCGTACGTCCTATCAAGGCCAGGTGAACGGCATTATCGGGATTTATCAGTGCGATCGCTATCGAAAATGGACGGTTAATGATGTCGATCTGGTCGAAGCGGTGGCCGACCAGGCGGGCATCGCGATCGCTCAGGCGCAAATGTTCGAGCGCGAAACTCAACAACACCAGCAGCTTGTAGAACGTAACCTCGAACTCGAAGCCGCCCGTCAGGCCGCCGAGGTCGCAAATCGATCGAAGGGGGATTTTTTGGCGACGATGAGCCATGAAATCCGCACGCCGATGAATGCGGTGATTGGCATGACCAGTCTGTTACTCGATATGGAGTTGCCTGCCCAGCAGCGAGATCTAATCGAGACGATTCGGACGAGCGGTGATGCCTTGCTGACCTTAATTAACGATATTCTCGATTTCTCAAAAATTGAGTCCCAGCATCTCGAACTGGAGTTTTATCCGTTTCAACTGCGCGAATGTCTTGAAGATGTGATCGAACTGTTTGCGCAAAATGCAGCGGCGAAAAATATTGCGCTCATCTGCGATATTGATCCGAGTGTTCCGGCGGCGATCGTGAGTGATGCTACTCGTTTACGCCAAATTTTGATTAATTTGCTCGGTAATGCGCTGAAATTCACCGAAACGGGCGAAATTACCCTGTCAGTTACATCTCGCCGTCTCAATGCATCTCCCTTATTACCTGAGTCAGTGGAGAGGGTTTCTCCCCAAATTGAATCTTCGGTCTACGAACTAGAAATCGCGATCGCCGACACTGGCATTGGCATTCCGGCAGATCAAATCCCTCTCCTGTTTCAGCCCTTTCACCAAGCGGACACCAGTATTAGCCGCCGATACGGAGGGTCAGGGCTAGGGCTGGCGATTTCTCGACGCCTGAGTGAACTGATGGGTGGTCGGATGTGGCTCGAAAGTGAGGTTGGACAAGGAGCGACGTTTTCCTTTTCGCTGATCGCGGTGGCTCATGCGTCACTTCGAGAAAATGACCTCTGTGGTGAACAGTCGATCCTGAGTGGCCGATCGGTTTTGTTTCTCGATCCCTATGCAAGTAATTGCAGCAGCTTTTTTAATCTGGTTCATCCTTGGGGAGTCGAGGTCGTTACGTTTTGCTCGATCGAAGCGGCGCAAGCTCATCTTAAGCAGAGGGCAAATTTTGATGTAATTTTTTGTGATATTAGCTTTATTTCACAAGCCCGAGACCAATTTGGGCAGACCCTAAGATCGCAGTTGCCCGATGTTCCCTTGGTGCTCTGTAAATCCATTTCGCACACGGTACTCTCACCGGAAATTCTGACGCAACTGGGTTCACCTCTCTTGTTAACGAAGCCCTTCAAGCAACATCAAATTTATAATGCGATGCTCGAAGCGCTGGATGCAGATCTGAGCGATCGCATCGTTCGCAAAGTTGTCATTCCCCATTCCTTCCAGTCCCAGGCGGCGAGTCTTCCAACGCATCTCCGAATCTTGCTGGTGGAAGATAATGTTATTAACCAAAAAGTTGCGGCCAGTATGTTGGAGCGACTTGGCTATCATGCGGATATCGCGGGCGATGGGTTTGAGGCGATCGCAGCGCTACAGCGTCAGGTCTATGATTTGGTGTTCATGGATGTACAAATGCCTGAGATCGACGGCTATGAAACCACGAGACGGATTAAGCGTGATTTAGCGCCGCATTTGGGCGATAGCCTGCCGCCGATCGTCGCGATGACGGCTAATGCGATGGTTGGCGATCGTGAGGCGTGCTTGGCGGCGGGGATGGATGATTACCTCAGCAAGCCAATTCGTCCCGAGGAAATTATCCGCGTTTTAACGGAGTGGTGTCAGCCGACGACGAGCAAAACTGCCGAGATTGCCGAAATTTCCGAGATTGCCGAAACTGCCGAAATCTCTAAAACTGCCGAGATTGCCGAAATTTCCGAGACTGCTGAGATTGCCGAAACTGTGGAGATTGCCGAAATTTCCGAGACTGCTGAGACAATCAAAACAACAGCGATATCAGAGGAGCAGACCTCAAACTCAGACCTCCCCGATCCCGATAGCGCTTCCCATTCCCATCCCATTCATCATTCAGAACGAACCCAAATTGTGGCGGAATCCATGGAGGATTCTCTCGGAAATGCCATCGATGCAACCGCAATCCAAACGTTACGCGAGCTGCTCGGACCGGACGATACCGAAACCTTTCGGGAAATTGTCCAAACCTATATGCTCCAAAGTCCGCAGTCGATCGCCGCGATGCGTGCCGCCCTAGCCATGCATGATCGTCAAGAACTCCTGATCGCCGCCCACAATCTTCGCAGTGCGAGCCAGACCCTAGGAGCCCTTGAATTTGGTGAGTGCTGTCTCGCACTCGAAATGCAGGTGGAGTCAGGGGAGTCTTGGCAGTGCCTTGCGGCTTCCCTACAGGCGCTCGAAGCTAGCTACGTCAGAGCGCGACAGTCGCTCGAACAGCTTGAGAGCCTGGGTTAGTTGTGGTTGATTTTTGATGGGTTGGGGCGGGTTATCAAAGAATGGGAGACCTCTCATTGATCAAGCTGTTAAACACCTACCCCAACACAAACTAATAGAAACTGAATTGCTGACACCCTTAGTCGTTTGTGATTGCGATCAAGGCGGCGATCGGTTCGCCGTCATACATCAGTGTTTGATGTTGGTTGGAGTTCAGAACGACTTCTAGCTCGACTTCACCACTGGGCAAGGTCGGGATGTGATACCAGCGACCATACAAGCGGGCAATTTTCACACCATTCGCGTACAGGTGGGCGTGGCCTTGATTGGGGCGGCTGACTTCACCGGTGGTAGCACCGTTGAGTTCAAAATTAGTGGTGATGACCTCGAGGTTCCAGCCGCTGGCGCTATCGGGCGTGACGTTAATCGCGACCTGGGGGATCGGTAAGGCGGCATCGACTTCGATCGCGCCATGACCGTGGTGATCGCCATGATCACCCGACATTTCATCATCATGCATGTCGTGCATATCACCATCATGCATGTCATGCATACCGGAACCATGGGCATCGTGATGATCCGTCGAGCCGTGATCATGAGGCATCGGCGACGATTCAGCACCCAGAGGCCGCGCCGTCAGCATCAGCGGAACCACGATCAGGGGAAGAGCGATCGTAAGACGTAATCCCCAAGCCCCACACCGGCGAGAGAGGTTCGACAAGCGATGAGTAACGTTCATGGATTTCGAGACTTAAGGAGGAAAATATACGCTCCTAACGATGAATTTTCTGGACAAATCCCGTCAACCGACAGTCTGTCGTAGATCGTACTTTGACGAGGGCTTTGAGGTTGATCAAGCCTCAGAGTTCAAAGTCGAGCGGGACTGATTTAGCGCGTACCGCTCCCTAAAATCACTAGGCTTAACAGCGTGTTGCTATTCCACAGGGCATGGAGCAGCATCACGGCGAATAAACTGCGCGATCGGGTGTAAACCACGCCAAGCACGATCCCGAGGGTGGTGAGTGGTAACACCTCCGAAAGGCTGAGATGAGCGCAGGCGAAGGTGAGGGCGCTCAGGGCGATCGCGCCATTGACGGAAACGTAGCGCGTTAGGGAAGGGAGGAGAAAACCACGGAAGACGATTTCTTCAAAAATTGGCGCGGCCACAGCGGCGGTGAGCAGGAAAAAGCCGATCGCCCACCAATCTTGGCTAGCCAGGGCAACCTCCAGAATAGGATTGCTGCCGCCCTGACCGTTCCAGATGTATTGATTCACCAGCGAGACACCAATCACCGCTGGAATGGCGCAGAGATAGCCACCAACACCCCAAGCTAGCGATCGCCAGTTTAGACGAAGCTTCAGCCAGTCCGCGCCCAGGGGAAAGAACGGTTTGAGCGTCACGTAAATCACGCTCAACGCTGCGATCGCCGAGAGGACGTAGCTCACAAAAATCGAAGCCGCCTGCCCCCGTGGCGTGGCCGTAAACTCATTCGCCCCAACCCACGTAAAAATCTGCGGCAACAGCACACCACCGCTCACAAACTGCCCGAGGAAAAAGACCACAAAAAAGCCACCGATGACCGCCTGGGCGATCGCTTCCCAATCCCATGTCACTGTCCAAGCCGTTTCGCCGTTGTGCGCCAGGAGCGCCGTCTCACCGTTGCGCCAGCGTTGCACAATCAGACCCAGGCTTAAGAGCAAACCCGACACTAAACCGATGAGTGAGGACAGGCTCAGAAACGCCAGTTTTTGTACCGCTTCTCCGGCGTTGGTTTCCACTTGGGCGGCCAGACGATCGAGGCGATCGCGATCGTCTTGCAGCGTATAGAGCCGTGTCAGCAGGCGATCACGAAACCAGCCGTGAAACATCGTACGGATTGACTCCTCCGCATTGGGCAACACCAGCGGTGGCGTCTCCCATAGGCCGATCACCACATTCGCCGCCGTCATGATGTCCGGATCGGGGCGAGCATCGCGATCGCGCCCGATGCCCGTATTCGTCAGCAACTGCCAATTTTCGAGTGCCGCATCAATCTGCGCGGTTTGGGTTTGCAGTACGCCGATATTGAGTTCGAGTTCGTCGCTTTGGCGTTGGAGCTGATCGATCGTTGTTTCGATTTGCACCACTTGCTCCCCAGCCACCTCGGGATTGACTCGCAATAGATCGCTTTGTTGCGATCGGATCGTGTCAAGACTACGACCCGTTTGGCGGCGGATCTGCTCGTACTGCTTGAGCGCAGAACTCAGAAACTCCTCGCCAATCAGTTGCGCCTGAAGCAGCTCAAATTCCGAGGGCGAGACCTGCCATTCGATCGGCGGATTCCAGTCCGACGCCTGCAATAACAAATCGGTTTGCGCCAATTCCAGCCGACCTTGAATCTGTGGCCGCTGCAAACTGCTGATCAGGGTTAGCCCGACCAAGGAAACAACCAGTGCGGTTAATACCGCCAGCAAGCCTTGCTTAGTAGTCATAAATTTGTTGGTTCAACACCGGCTTGCGACACCGGGATATGATGCGTCCAAAGTTTCATTAGCTTAACGAATCGAATTTTTTGCACCCAGGGTTGAGATCTGCGCTTAACCCCGCGTGATGTAGGGCAGCGGGTCGCTCAGTCCCAAATCCGCAAAGGCTTTCAGTCGTAGCAGGCACGAATCACATTTACCACAGGCCGCCTCACCCCCGGCATAGCACGACCAGGTCTGTTCCCACGGCACACCCAGGCGGTTACCCATTTCAATGATTTCGGTCTTTTTAAGGTGGATGAGCGGCTTGAGAATGGTGGTGGGATTCCCTTCACGGCCTCGTTTGGTTCCCAGACGAAAGACCTCTTGCATAGCGTCGGTATAGTCCGGGCGACAGTCGGGATAGCCGGAGTAATCCAAGGCATTGACACCAATGTAGATCCAGTCGGCCTCGATCGCCTCGGCGTAGGACAACCCAAAACTTAGAAAGATTGTATTGCGAGCTGGAACATAGGTGGTCGGAACTTCGCTCGCCATGGCCGAGAGGGGACGTCCCTCGGGCAGCGCCATCGTTGTGTCCGTCAGGGAGGAACCGCCCCACTGAGCGATATCAAACGACACCAAGCGATGCTCCACAACACCGACCAAGCGAGCGATCGTATTGGCTGCATCCAGTTCTCGGCGATGTCGCTGGCCGTAATCAAACGAGAGTGCGTAGCAGTCGCAGCCGTCGGCCTTGGCCTGGTAGAGCACAGTAGAGGAGTCGAGGCCACCGGAGAGCAGGATGAGAGCTTTCGCGTTCACGTTGACAGAAAATTCAAACTAAATGAGGGACTTTAGTATAGACCCGCGACCCGTTTACGACCGATCGCCGTGGTATGACGCGGCCAAGATCACGCCGAAAACGACGCTAGATCGAGATTCGCACGGCGTCGATCGGGGAATTTCCGAGGATTAGAGCGAACGAGCGGACGATTCGCCGTAAGATGGGCGTGCGATCGTATTTCTTTACAATGCGTTATCTAACTTTGATTATTTTCGACGCGTTCTAAGGTTGCGATCGTGACTTCCGCTCCCTTACCCAGTTCACGTTGGATCGACCGGCCTTGCCGATCAACACCGATCACGCCGATCCGCCATGATCCCGCTCGTTAATCACCCATCACCATGACCACCCACTCCCCCGCTTCCCCCGCAATCCAAGACAACTCGATCGCAACCACGACCTGGGACGCCATCATCATCGGGTCTGGCATGGGTGGCCTGGTTACGGCGACCCAGCTCGCGAGTAAGGGAGCCAAAGTCCTGGTGCTCGAACGCTACACGATTCCAGGTGGTAGCGGCGGATATTTTGAGCGCAACGGCTATCGGTTCGATGCGGGGGCGTCGATGATTTTTGGGTTTGGCACTGAGGGAACGACCAATCTGTTAACCCGAGCGCTGGCGGCGGTGGATGCCACGATCGAGACGATCCCCGACCCGGTGCAGATTCATTACCATCTACCGAACGACCTCAAGGTTAAGGTGCATCGCGACTACGAGCAGTTTATTCAGGAACTGGGCGATCGCTTTCCCCATGAACGCCAGGGCATCCGCAAGTTTTATGACGAATGCTGGAGCATTTTCAACAGCCTCAACGCGATGGAACTCCTCTCACTCGAAGAGCTGGGCTACCTGATGCGCGTCTTTTTCAGCAATCCCCTCGCCTGTCTCAATCTAGCTAAATATCTCCCGCAAAATGCCGGAGATATTGCCCGCCGCTACATCACCGATCCTGAACTGCTCAAATTCATCGACATCGAATGCTACTGCTGGTCGGTAGTTCCCGCCGATCTCACCCCGGCAATCAATGCCGGATGGTATTTAGCGATCGGCACTACGGCGGCATCAACTATCCCAAAGGCGGCGTCGGCCAAATCGCGATCGAACTAGCGAATGGTTTAGAACGCCACGGCGGCACGATTCGCTACAAATCCCGCGTGACGCAAATCCTGATGGAGGGTAGCCGGGCGATCGGGGTTAAACTCGCCACCGGCGAAGAAGTTCGCGCCCGCCGCGTCATCTCCAACGCCACCCGCTGGGACACCTTCGACAAGCTGCTATCGAACGTCACATTGCCCCCCGCCGAACAAAAATGGCGCACCCGCTACCAAAAATCGCCTAGCTTCCTGAGCCTTCACCTCGGCGTAACCGCTGATCTGCTCCCCCCCGGCACTGAATGTCATCACATCCTGGTCGAAGACTGGGAGAAAATGGAAGACCCCGAAGGCACGATTTTTGTCTCGATTCCCACCCTGCTCGACCCGAGCCTCGCGCCCGAAGGTCATCACATCATCCATGCCTTTACGCCGGACTGGATCGATCGCTGGCAAAATCTCAGCCCGACGGAATACGAGCAAAAAAAAGAAGCCGCTGCCTGGAATTTAATCACACGGCTTGAAGTCATCTTTCCTGGTATTAATACCGCGATCGACTACATGGAAGTCGGCACTGCTCGAACCCACCGCCGTTTTCTCGGACGGGTCGATGGTTCCTACGGCCCGATTCCCCAGCGTAAGCTCCTTGGCCTACTCGGAATGCCATTTAACCGTACCTCCATCCCTGGCCTGTACTGTGTCGGTGACAGCACATTCCCCGGCCAAGGCTTAAATGCGGTTGCCTTTTCTGGCTTCGCCTGTGCTCATCGCGTAGCGGTCGATCTAGGGATATAGCCGCTGTTTTGCCATCATCTAGCCACCGTTTGACCGCTGTGCTGGCAAAATATTCGCAAAATGTAAACGAGTGAATCAGCACGTTCCAGAATTCGGGTGTTATCCTGAACCGGCATAGTTTGCGGAGGATCACCACGGCACAATCTGCGATCACGCCATCAATTGTAGAATGGCATACCATTCGATCAAATCTTAAAACCGACAAAAACGGCTGTATTAATGGATGTTAACTATTCAGAAAGGAGGCTATTTTAGATCAATCAAAGCAGCAAACTCCACCATTTTTTTGATCTTTGAGCAAGATTTGGCGACTCTAAATTCTGAAATCTATACAAATAAAAGGTTTCAAGCGTCCACAACGGACTTGCAACCTTTAGAATAATCCAGTAAAACTTTGAAGGTAAGGGCATTCCAGCGATTTTCATCGTTCCGTTTGCCCTAGACTGAACACCGAGTGTTAAGAACGATCAATTTTCGTTCGTTCTGAAATACTCACCCATCCGAATACTCAGGAGATAAGGTAATGAATAAAGGAGAACTGGTCGATAAGGTCGCAGAAAAGGCCAACGTGACCAAGAAAGAGGCTGATGCTGTACTGTCGGCAGCGCTCGAAACCATCATGGAAGCCGTGTCCGAAGGGGACAAGGTCACGCTCGTCGGGTTCGGCTCGTTTGAATCACGGGAACGTAAAGCTCGGGAAGGTCGCAATCCTAAAACTGGCCAAAAGATGACGATTCCCGAAACGAAAGTACCGGCATTTTCTGCGGGTAAATTGTTTAAGGATAAAGTCGCTCCTAACAAGTAATATCTCAGATAAAATCGATCGATGCTACCGCGATGATCTCAATCTTTCTTAATTATTAATTTGAGAAGGGTATGAGTTATTGACGATTAGTTTCGATCGGTTTTTATGTGTATTGAAGCTACATAAAAGATGTCTGTCTTTGCTCGCATGTTATCCATGGCTCGCGAGCAGGGCGGAATTTTTTAGGTGTTTGACGCCGCAGAGTAGAGCCGCAGCTTGGTCTGTTTGCTTCGCTTCAGAATTCCTGTGCCTTGGAGCTGAAGAGCCT
>JAAUPN010000182.1 GCA_012033105.1 Coleofasciculaceae cyanobacterium RL_1_1 | reverse complement strand
CGGCATGTATTTCGGTACGCTCGGTCTCGCGGGCAAAATGTTTGATCAGCTTTTTGGAGACCTGTCCGCCACGTCGCCTTTGGATTTAGCCCAGGCCGGAGCCTTGGCGATCGCGATCGTTGCGCTTGGCTTTGGCTGGGGGCTATGGCGCAACGCACCAGTCTCCCCCTCCTGACCTTGGTTCACCCGAGTCATCCCGATCATTCCTCCCGACGATTCAGACGATTCAGACGATTCAACCGCACGCGCAACCCTGTTATGACCGCACGCCCTCCTCGATCAATCCCGCTTCAAGCGCAGCGGGTCGCCGATCAACTCCAGCACCAAACTACGACATTCACCCATCGCTGGGATCTCAAGGTCAGTGATGCGATCGCTATGATGATCGTTGCGATCGGCGCGATCATGATGCATCGGCGGTTTTTCGCCGGAGAGGTCATCCTCGGCCACGATACGGTCTGGCATTCGCTCTGGATCAACCACTTTTCCCAGCAAATCAGCGATGGGATCACCTATCCGCGCTGGTTAGCCGAAACCAACTACGGTTACGGTAGCCCCACCTTTGTCTTTTATCCGCCCCTCCCGTACTATCTCGCCTACCTGTTTAAGGGCGTTGCCCATTGGCCGATCGCTCAGACCTTCGGCGGTGTGTATAGCCTAATCAGTTTTCTGTCTGGACTCAGTGTCTACGGCTATAAGCGTCATGCCTGGGGGCGTATTGCGGCCTTAATTGCCGGACTCTTCTTTTTGCTTGCACCTTACAATTTGTACGATCGCTATATGCGGATGGCTTTATCGTCGGCGGTGGCGGCCTTATGGTTGCCGCTGGGACTGTGGATGACGGATTTGGCGGTGGAGCGTCCGCACTGGCGCTGGGGAGTGGCGGGGGTGTCGGCGGGGTTGGTGCTAACGAATGTGCCATCGTTGTTGTTGTTTAACCTGTTTGGTGGCCGTATACGATCGCGGCGCACTATCGCCGGGGTCTCAAAACCCTGGTGTTGACGCTGGGATCGATCGTGCTGGGTTGGGGCATCGCCGGTTTTTTCTCGTGCCGGTGGTATTTGAACGTCAGTTCACGCGTCTGGCGGTGGCGATTAAAGGGGTCTCGGGTGGAGCGGTTAGCAATCTGGTTGGCTCGAATAGCCCTGATGGGTTTGTGCAATATATTCTCAGCAGCATTACGAAAATGTGGCTGCTGGAAGGGTTTATTTTTGGTGTGGCGGCGATCGCCACCGCCGTGATGTGCTATCGCAGGGGGCAGGGTTGGCGATCGCTGGTGGGTGTCCTGATTGGCTTTGGTAGCGTGGCTTTTCTGACGCATACCCTATCCGCTTTTATCTGGGGTACGGTGGAAATCTTGCAATATGCCCAGTTTCCTTGGCGTTTGCTGACGATTATGTCGCTGATTGCGTCCTTAAGTGTCGGCCTCTTGCTCCACCGGTGCGCGATCGCGCTGGTACACCACAAATTATTATCCTCACGGTTACGATCGCCCTGCTCTGGATGCGTACCGCGATCGGCGCTGAATTTATCACCACAGCCCCCAGCCATTCAACACCCCACCTGGTACAGCCCCGAAGATACGGGACGCGCATGGCTAGCAGCCGAAAAACCCTTCGCGCACCTGCTAGAGGATGCCTACGAATACCAACCGACCGACGCTGTGCCACCGCGTCGCTACGCCCCAAAGCTCTGGTTTGATGGTGACACCGCGATCGAGCGCTGGGATGCTTACGATCGTCGAATTCTCACCTCCGCGACGGTTTCCCAGCGTTTGACCTTACGCCTATACTGTTATCCCGCTTGGCAGGCCAAGATTGATGGACAAAAGGCTCCGACGGGTTGTTCTGAAGCGGGAACGGTCACGCTTGAAGTTCCAGCCGGGGAGCATACGATCACGCTGCACTATGGCTGGACGATCGCGGCGGTGTGGGGGGGTGATTGTCACGGTGGTAAGTCTTGGGATTATGGCTAAGGTTGGAAGCGTCGAGGCCAAACCCCGCGAGTCATATAGCAGAAGCCGATTAGATTAGGACACCCTCGTCTAAGTTGAAAACCGCACTATTTGCTTCGCAAAGGCTACGCCAACGACTCCGCTCAGTGCTCTCAGCTTTTTTTGATACGTCCTGACTCAATCGATGATTGCTGTAGACCCCAGATTTTTTACAAAATCCGAGGTCTATAGCAATCACCGGGTTAGGCGAAGTTGCGATCGCCCAGTTCATCGAGGTAAAGCCCCGTCACCGTCGCGATCAGGTCACCCTCGATCGACGCTGCCGGATTGACCCCGACACGAATCTCCAGCGCCCCGCCCAGATTGGTAATCGTCAGATCCGCGCGACTCAGACCCAGGCCGAACGCCAGGATATCGGTTCGAGCGTCGAAATCAACGATCGCATCATGGCCGCGATCGCGCTCCAGGAAGAAGTGATCGCTCCCCTTGCCACCGACCAGCGTATCGTCACCGAAATCACCGAACAGACGATCGCCACCGTCGCCACCTTCGAGGATATCGTTACCAATACCACCGAGGAGCGTATCCGCGCCGGTGTCACCGATGAGGATGTCATCGCCCGCGTTGCCGATGATGATGTCGTCGTTAGCGCCGCCGTGGAGCGTGTCGTTGCCGATATCGGGGTTGGTCGGGTCGCCCGTGCCGCCGACGATCGTGTCGTCGTCCGCACCGCCGCAAATCCAGTCATTGCCCTGCTCGCCGTAGAGCAAGTCGTAACCGGCAGCGCCGTAGATGCGATCGCCATCGAGACCGCCGCGAGCGAGGTCGTCGCCATCGCCACCAACCAACGTGTCATTACCGGTGTTGCCGTAGAGGACATCTTCGCCCGCGCCACCATCAAGCCAGTCCGCGCCGTCGGTGTCGTCTCGTTCTGGTGTGCCGGTTCCACCGATCAGCGTGTCGTTCCCCAGTTCGCCCGCGAGTAGGTCAGAGCCGCGATCGCCGATCAAGCGATCGTCATCTTTGCCGCCGAAGACCACATCGCTATCGCGTCCACCGTAGATGGTGTCGAATCCCTCGTTACCAAACAAACGATCGAGGCCGTCGTTACCGAAGATGAGATCGCGATCGCGTCCGAGACCAACCGGGACATCACTGGAAATACCGCCGGAAATCACGTCATCGCCCGCGCCACCGCGTAGGATATCGTCTCCGAGTTCGCCTTCGATCACGTCCCGCGAGCCGCCGCCGTTGAGGACTTCATCGATGCTGTCACCAACTAAGCGGAAGCCGTCGGGGTTGTCGATGATGTCGCCGCCGTAACGGAAGCTGAGGGTTTCGAGGCTGGGCAGGTGAGGCGCGGAGCAGTCTTCGTTAATGGCGGCAAGGCTGGAAATGCCGCAGCCCTCTAGGGTTTGAACAGTGGTTGAGAGCAGGAAGTCACGGGCAGTAAGGTTAGCGATCGTGGCGATGACCTGAGCGCCGAACTGAAGAACGAGACCGGCCTCGGTGTTGCGGAGGTTGAGGTTGTCCACGGTGAGGCCACCGGTGAGGACGATCGTGTCCAGCTCACGGCTGAAATCGACGATGAAGTCGCTGCCTAGTTCTGGCATCAGGATAAAGACATCGCGGCCTGCATCGCCGATGAGTGTGTCGTTGCCCGCACCACCGCACAGGGTGTCGTCGCCCTGTCCGGCATCGATGCGATCGTCGCCCTCATTACCGTAGAGCTTGTCATGACCAACGTTACCGAAGAGCCAATCGTTACCGGCTCCGGCGATCAGGACATCGTTGCTGGTGGGGTCGCCGATCGCTTCCCGAGCCGTGACTTCGGGATCGAGGTTGTTGCCGTTGCCACCGATGAGCGTATCGTCACCGTCGCCACCGCACAGCGTATCATTGCCTTTTTCGCCGTACATCAAGTCGTTACCGGCCTGACCCCAGAGGAGGTCGTCGTCTTCCCCACCGCGTAGCAGGTCGTTACCCGCGCCACCGATGAGCTGGTCGTTACCGACATTGCCATAGAGGGCATCGTCGCCGTCACCACCGAAGAGGACATCGTCGCCATCGCCGAGGTTATCGTCCGCACGACCGTTGCCACCGAAGAGCGTATCGTCACCGAGTTCGCCGTGGAGCGTGTCAGCGCCGCGATCGCCGTAGACGAGATCGTCATCTTTGCCCGCCCAGACGCGATCGTCATCGCGACCGGCGCGGATGGTGTCAGTTCCTTCGTTGCCGTAGATATCGTCGCGGCCTTCGTTGCCGTAGAGGTCGTCGCGCTGGGTTGCCCCGACGGAACCAAGGCTACCGTTACCACCGATGATCGTGTCGTCGCCTGCGCCACCATCGACGATATCGTCGTCGTCTCCGGCAAACAAAACTTCAGCAGTGGCGTCACCGCTGCGTTGATCATTGGTCGCGCCACCGTTCCAAATCGGCGCGTTGGGCAAGCCTGTATTACGCGGCACGATCGGTTCGGGAGCTTCGGGACATTCAACGTTACAAATGGGGTCTTTATCCAGACAGCATTCGGTGTTGGTTGTGAAGCGTTGGGCGATCAGGCTGCTGGCCATGACGCCATTGACGATCGCCAGGTCTTCATCACCAGCACGGACGATCGCGCCGGTTGCACCGTTGACGATTGTTAAATCGGCGTAGGTCAGACCGTCAGCGAGGGCGAGACGATCGACGCCGAGTTCAAAATCGACGATCGTGTCGGTTCCGCCACCGCGTCGGAGGACGAAGCGATCGTGACCTTCGCCACCGATGAGGCGATCGTTGCCGAGTTGACCATCAATCAGGTCATTGCCATCGCCCGCACAGATGCTATCGTCGCCTTCCCCGCCGTAGAGACAGTCTTCACCCGCTTCGCCGTAGATCTTGTCATGGCCACGGTTACCGTAGACGCGATCGTTTCCGGCTCCGGCGATCAGGACATCATTGTTTTCCCCGTCGGGATCATCCGGGTTACCGTTGCCGCCGATCAGGATATCGTCACCGTCGCCAGCGCAGATCGTATCGTTGCCTTTGTCACCAAAGAGCAGATCGTCACCGTCTTGACCCCAGAGGAAATCGTCATCCGTGCCACCGCGTGCGGTGTCGTTACCTGTGCCACCGACAAGGCGATCGTTGCCGCCATTACCATCGATGAAGTCGTCGCCACCGCCACCGACGAGGAGATCCTCGCCGTCATCGCGATCGACACCGTTACCACCGATCAGCGTATCGTTGCCGTTGCCACCGTCGAAGATATCGTTACCGCGATCGCCGTAGATCAGATCCTCGCCATCGTCACCGTAACCCACATCGTCACCTTGGCCGCCGCGCAGGATATCGTTCCCCTCACCACCGCCTAACGTGTCTTGACTTTGGTTGCCGTAGAGCAGGTCATCGCCTGCGCCACCGAGTAACCAGTCGTTGCCATTGATGTCAGCGGGCTGGGTTTCATCAGAACCACCGATTAGGGTGTCGTTGCCGAGTTCGCCTTGGAGCGTGTCATTGTCACGATCGCCGTACACCAGGTCATCATCTTTACCTGCCCAAACGCGATCATGATCGCGACCGGCGCGGATGGTGTCGCTGCCTTCGCTGCCGAAGATGACGTCATTGCCGCGATTACCGGCTAGCTCGTCGCGATCGCTCGGGTTGACGTTTTGGTTAGGGCTGCCATTGCCGCCGAAAATTGTGTCATCACCACCACGGGCTTGAATTTGGTCGTCACCGGCGCGACCGAAGAGGATCTCACCGGCGACATTGCCGATGTATTCGTCACTGGTGGTGGTGTCATCATCACCGCGCCAGGTGGGACGCTGGACGAGGACTTCGGGGGCTTCGGGAACGGGTTGGGTCGGTGCGCCGGGAGCGGGAGGACAGATGATGCTGCATTCGCTTTCGCCGATGAAATAGCGAGCGTTGAGTTCTTCCGGTTTGGTGCAGTAGACGATCGCCAGGACGCGATCGCCGTGGAGAATCTGCGTAAAGTCCTTGGTGCTGCTAAAGCTGAGGTCTGCGAAGGTTAAACCATTGACCAAGCGGATCGCATCGGTTTCGAGGTCAAAATCCACAATAATATTGCGGCTGTCTTCAGCACCAATCACAAAGATATCGTGACCGTCACCACCCACCAGGGTATTCGTGCCGCGTTGACCATCGAGTACATCATCGTGGTTACCACCGAGGATGATGTCATCACCCTGACCGCCGTAAAGCGTGTCGTTGCTATCGCTGCCGCAGAGCGTATCATCACCATCGTTGCCGTAGATCAGGTCGTGACCCCAGCCGCCGATCATGTAGTCGGCTTCGGTTTCGCCTTCAGGTAAGAAGGGGTTGCCGTTGCCGCCAAACAGGGTGTCGTCGCCGTCGCCACCACACAGGCTGTCATTGCCCCGATCGCCGTACATTAGGTCGTTGTCGCCGTTGCCCCAGATGGCATCTTGGTCGGAGCCACCGCGTAGGGTGTCGTCTCCGAGGCCACCAACGACGATATCGTTACCCCGATTGCCGTCGATGAGGTCGTTACCGATTTCGCCCCAGAGGAAATCACCATCGATCACTTCCTCTTGGCTCCGTGGATTGGCGTTGCCTTCGGCGTTGAGCGGATCGCCTGTGCCACCAAAGATGGTGTCATCACCCTGACCTCCGGCGACATTATCTGAACCACGATCGCCGTAAAGGATATCGCGCTGGTCGCCACCGCGTAGGCGATCGGCGTCGATGCCGCCGTAGAGCGTATCTTCACCGGATTCGCCGCGCAGCAGGTCGTTACCCGCATTGCCGTAGAGCACGTCATCGCCGCTGCCACCGCTGGCGTCGTCGTTGCCGCGATCGCCCCCCAAGGGTATCGTTACCGGTTTCGCCCCAGAGAAAATCATCATCACGGCCACCGTAGGCAAGGTCATCGCCATCACCACCGATTAGATTGTCGTGACCGCGATTGCCCTGGAGCGTGTCATTCCCAAGACCGCCGAACACTAAATCTGCGCCGTCTTCGAGATTTAGCTCGGCGTTGTCGTTACCACCGGTGATGCGATCGTCTCCGCGATCGCCGATGAGCGTATCGGAGCCGCGATCGCCTGCGATCTGGTCATTGCCGCGACCACCCCAAACGCGGTCATCGTCGCGACCACCGTAGGCCGTGTCGTCGCCTTCGCTGCCTTGAAGCACGTCGTTACCGGGGCCACCCTGGAGAATGTCGCGATCGATCGGAGTCGAAGCGATCAATCGCTTCGCCGTTACCACCGATCACCGTGTCGTCACCGAGGTCACCAAACAGCACATCGGCTCCGGCTTCACCGGCCACCCAGTCGTGATCGCGGCCACCGTAGGCCGTGTCGTCGCCGTCGCCGCCGGTGATGGTGTCGCGATCGCGGTTGCCGCTGATCACGTCGTTGCCTTCGCCACCGTGGAGCCGATCGGCCGATCGGATCGGGTTCGGGTTCGTTTCCGCATCGAAGGGATCGAGATCGCCGCCCGGTTCTTCGTCGCCGAAGCGGGCTGTACCACCGACGATCGTATCGTTGCCGCGTTCGCCATCGATCGTGTCGCTGCCGTACTCGCCGTACAGTTCATCGTCATCTTTGCCGCCGAAGACTTGATCGTCACCTTTCCCGGCGCGGATCGTGTCGTTGCCTTCGCTGCCGTTGAGGTAATCGCTGCCGCCATTGGCGTAAATGGCATCACGATCGCGTTCTGCACCTACCGGTGCATCGCTACCGAGACCGCCAATCAGGAAATCATCCGCTGCGCTGCCGTCTAAACGGTTGGCGTCGCCATCACCCGCTCGGCGCTCCAGATCAATGCTAGCCCAGGCCGGATACACCAGTGGTGGCAAGGGCAAGGTTGGGGCGATCGCAGCGGCTGGGGCTGGTAGATCTTCCGGTTGGGGCGGTGGCTCACAGCCGAGGCAATCTTTTTCGAGCAGCATTGCCAGTTCTGGAGGTAACTCGCAATTCCCCTCGGATAGTGCGGATCGCGGCGTATCGAGAGGTTCAAAGCGATCGTCCGTGGGTTCCTCGGGTTCTGGGTCGGTGGGATCACCAGGGTTGCCCGGTGTGCCGGGAGTCGGCGGTGTGATGATCGGGGTCGTGCTGGTGATCGAAACGGTGGCCGGAGTGGGGTCGATGTTGCCGTCGTTGTCGATCGCGCTGTAAGTAAAGGTGACCGTGCCGTTAAAAGTGGCTGCTGCGATGAATTTAAGGTTTGCAAGCTGGAACGGCGTTAAGATATCGCCCGCTGCTACGTCGCTGATACCCAAGTTCGGATCATCAATGATCAGTCGTCCTTGGCGGGGATCGGGCAGGGTGTCGATGCGATAGAGCGCGACGGTTCCATCGGAATCGCTGCCACCTAGAGAAGAGCCGAGATTGACGACGGAGCCAGGGGCGATCGGGTCTTTGACGGTGTAGTTGGTTGTGTCTGGTGGTTCGCCGATGTCGATCGCACCGATCGTAATCACCGCCGGGGTCGGATCGATCACGTCGCGATCGTCGATCGCGGCAAATTCAAACGTCGTTCCGGTAAAGCCAGCGGGCGCAACGAACACCAAATCACCGATACGACTGGCCGGGATTTCATTCCCGACCACCAGAGCACGACCATCTAGAAATAGCGTTCCCGAGGTGGGGATTTTCGTGATGCGATAATCGACAACTTGACCGTCTGGATCTTCACCGAAGAGATCCGATAGTTTCACTGAACCACCGGGAGCGACATCATAACGGCCATCACGACCATCGAAGGTGTCGGGCGGGACATTCGTACCCGGGATCGGGAATGCTACCTTGGCCGGGGTTTCGTCCGCTTCACCAAGCTGATCGGTGGCACTGTAGGTAAAGAAGGATTTACCGTCGTAGCCGGTAGGTGCGGTGTAGTAGAGGCGCTGGAGTTCGGCGGGGGTGAGTCGATCGCCGACAGCCAGTAGGCGACTGTTAGCGGTGGTGGGATCGCCCAGGTAGAGTTGACCGCTCGTGGGAATGGAATCGATCGTGTAAAACGCGATCGGGGTCATTGTCCGGATCG
>JAAUPN010000181.1 GCA_012033105.1 Coleofasciculaceae cyanobacterium RL_1_1 | reverse complement strand
GACAAGGGCGGAAGGAGTTTGTGGCAGTATGGCCGTGGATGGTACGGCGGGAACCAGCAACTCCGGGCCATCCAGTTTATAGTCTGGCCGTTTTCGCCACCCAAGCCGAACAGCCGGTCGTTACCCGCACCACCATCAACCAAACCAGCAACAGTTGTACCAGAGAAGGAGATGTTGTCGTCACCATCACCACCGAAGATCGAACCCGCAGCAGTTAGGTTGACACCATTGAGTGTGTCATTGCCGCCTTTCAGGCTTGTCACCTGATCCGCTGTACTGATCGTGATCAAGTCCTTAGAATCGCTAGCGATGATACCACCGTTAGTGAGGGTCTTGATCAGCTCCGCTTCACCCGTAACGAGGAAGGTCGCACCACCCGTGAAACTATCATTCGCGGTAACCGTCACAACATCGGCGACAGATGCACCCGAACCAGCAACATAGGTGTTGTTACCCAAGCTGTCGAACGGAATGACATCACCAGCGCTGAACGAGTAGAAGTCATTGCCCGCACCACCAATCAAGGTGTTGCCGCCGCTCGAAACCAGACGGTCGTTACCGGCTCCGCCAAAAACGACGTTACCGCTGCCAGTTACCGACAGAGTATCGTTACCGCCAACGCTACCGGTGGGGATGTCACCGTAGATGACACTCTTACCCGCTTGGGCGTTAACGACGAAATTATCATTACCCGAGACCGCATCAGTGCCAGCGAAAACGCCGTCACCATCAGCCATCAGCGTGTCATTACCACCCAAGGTGATCGTACCCGAGTCATTCCCCAGGTCACCGGAGATCATGCTCGAACCCGTGGAGACAATGTTAAAGAAATCGTCGCCCTTGCCCATGAAGACCGAGGACTCAGCACCCAGGCTGCCGGACAGCGAGTCATTACCACCGCCACCAAGGACAAACATGCCCTTCGCAGCAGAAATGGTGAAGACATCATTACCAGCATCCGTTCCCAGAGCACCTTCACCCGAAGCACTGCGGTCACCGTCGAGGATGACATTCGCACCGGAACCAAGGTAGGTAATCGAGTCAGCGCCCTTGTCACCACTCAGGAACTGGTTTGCCGCTGAAGCACCTGTACCAGCAAAGACTGAGTCATTACCCATACCGCCATAAGCAGAGTCGGCAGCGGTATTGCTTAAAACGAGGGTGTCATTACCTTCATTACCAAACAGGATGCCAGCGTCAGTCGCTGTTGCAAAAGACTGTAGGTAGTCGTTGCCTGCACCACCGGCAAAAAATGTCACCGCCCCCGGCGACCGATGATGACGTCATTACCGTCTTCACCGTAAGCGATGTTCGATTCGTCGGTGAAGGTAATGGTGTCGTTGCCAACACCACCATACACAGTGGTTTCACTGTCTAAGCCGAAGAGAACGTCGTTGCCAGCACCACCGATTAAGGAAGCCCGACCTGACTCACTGATGAGCGTGTCGTTGCCCGCGCCACCGAGGACGATATCACCGATACCATCACCCACGAGGCTGTCATTACCTGCGCCACCATCAAGGGTGCTACCAGGAGCGATCGCATTGATTGCACCGATGATGGTGTCGTTACCACCCGAACCGGAGAGGAACGAGACAACGCCCGTACCACCTCGGATAATTTCGGAGGATTCATCACCGATCAGAATGTTTGTATTTGCTGTAGCTGTCACTAAATTAGCTCCTCTTCCTCGCGTTTACTTGATCAAAATCGTACCCCCTAACAACGAAGCCCCAAATCAGCTAATCGCTGACATCAGAAAAATCGAAGTATCGTGAGTACGCTGGCTCTCAGTTTTATCGTGCGTTGTGTTGCTACAGCCCCGCCATTGCGGCTGATGTAACCGACAGGTGCGATCGACTCTTGGGTAACGGCAGCGCAGCGAGAATTCGTTGCTGTCACAAGGTTAAGAGCTGGATCTGTAGCTAACGCACTACTTAGTCTGTGCTAACGGAGAATTTGTTCCCAACAAATTTCAGGAACTCCCCGTAACGTTTGTTTACGCTCATACATGGATAGCATAGGAACCGGATTCGGACAATCTTTTAGATGAAACTGTCGCGATTGATACCAAATATCCAAGACAAATGATCAATCAAGTGTAGGGTGGGCTTCGCCCACCATCAGGATCGCCCCTCATCGATGGATCGTGGCGGGCAATGCCCACCCGATAACCAAGCAAAGTGGATCTTGAAACGTTTGAGCCGTGGACATCGTGAGGCAGTAGAGATACTGACGCATCCAGGCGATATGTTGAAACTTGGACTGAAACTTGATTGGTGAATTCTGGGAGCAACACTCAAACAGAGGCGATTCGCGTAGGACTTGGTAAATCGGATGGCCGATCGAGTCGGGATCGAGCCACTGGGATAGAGGTGCGGCGGGGATCAAGCCGATCGGCCAATGGTTCGCAAGCAGGGCGGGAAGCTGCCGATCGGCGATCGCGGCGGGAATGCCAGCCCGTTCGAGTAGATCGCGGGCATCGCGCTGGGTGATGGCTTGCTGTGGCAGATTGCACAACAGTTCGTGAAAGACAAAATAGTCGTCATAGCGCTGACAATCGAGGTTGAGGCCAAGGCTGAAGTCCCGATCGAGACTGGCGACAGGCGACACGTTGGGATCGGACGTGATTAAGCCCGCGAGACCGTCGGCGGTGACGCTGAGGCGTGGGTCGGTACGACACGATTGGCTCAGGGTCGCGTTCGGGCATTTTTGTCGTAACCAGCCCTCGATCAATGATCCCTGAAGCATCGCGCCGTTGAGGATGACGCGATCAATCCGTTGAACCGCCGTACCGATGCGGCTCAAGCAATGGTTGAGTTCGCGATTGAATCCTGCGATCGCCGGGATCAGAACGGCAGTTTCAAACTGACGGCGGGAAATTTGGTATTCGGTTTCCAGGCAAGCCACGATCGCGCGATTTTCTCCGGCCTGTAGACCCTGCACAACCTCGCGGGCAACCCGCAACAGCGATCGGCCTTGGGGCGTCGCCTGGAGCCATTGACGCAGGGCGATGCGGGTCTCTAGAGCCGGTTCACCCACCGGAGGAAGATCCGGTAGATCCGAGGAGAGTGAGTTGAGCGAGGAGGTGAGAGAAGAGGTCGGCGAGTCAAACGGATTGACGATCGCGAGATCCTGCCGGTCTTCGGAGAGCAACAGTTGAGCAATCACATCCAGTTCCAGACTCAGGCAACCGTAAGGGACGCGGTGCGATTGTGACCGTAACGCCGTGCCGGGCTCATTGCCGGATCGATCGCCGGTCACCTCACAGACCAGAAACTCGATCGCTGCTGCATCCGCCGTCACGACTAAGGTTGTCTCTGAGGTTGTTTCAGACGGCGCAGCGCGACCCGAAGCCAGCACCTGCGATCGTACACTCGCCCAAGCCGCATCCACAAACGTGATTTGACCCGGATGCGACACCAGACCCGCTTCGATGATCGCCTCCCGAAGATTAAAGCGATAAGCCGCGTTACTCTCACTATGCTGGTTGACGAGGATTCCAGCGAGCTTCGGCAAAGCGCTCTCAACCAGGCGATCGGTATCGGCAGCTTCCGGAGTGTAGCCATCGGCCAGCGTCTCGCAGCGTAGCGAGGTCAAAAGGCAACGTAAGGCACGGCGTAGCTCGTAAAGGCTGAGACGATCGCCATTCGACCAGCGAACGATCGGCTGGAAAGCGTCGCGATCGTCACGCCAAGCAATGCCGATCTCGAAACAGCTTTGGAAATCCTGAATCAAAATTCCGGGGGCGGTTTGATCCGGTGTCGCGGCGCGATCGGCCTGTTGGGCATCGGTCAATGCTTGCCAGCCGATCGTCCACTCGTCTGGGTGTGTCGCCTCGGGAGGCAGGTACACCGCACAGGGCAGACGGTAGCGCAACTCCGTGGGGGGAGGGCTACACGTTTCCGAGTGGGTGTCATTGATGTCATCGGTAACGGGTTGCTGAACGGGTTGCTGAACGGGTTGATGGGGTGTGGAATCGTTAACCCGAGACCACGCGAGCGGATAGCGTTGATGATGTTGACGATCGATTAACACCGCCGAGAGTTCCGTAATGCCCAGATCTAGGGCAAGATACCACCGGTTATTCGGGGGATCATTGGGGGTCGGTGGTGGTGGCAACGTGTCCCAGATCGAGGTGAAGAGTGCGGCGGGGTCAAGTTCGTTACGATCTGCGTGATCGTCGTTGGGGATGGTGGTGCGATCGCTCTCCGGGGAAAATGGTGGCGCCAAACTCGCAGCGGGGTCTACCTGTTGCATCGCGGCAATGATCGCCGCTTCAAGTTCGCGTTCTAGGCCATCAAGCCCGAGCTGGGCCATCAGTTCGGCTTCGATTTGTGATTCTCGGCTGGAATCGATCGCGCCAGTCCCCCCAGCTTCATCCAGCGGTTCGACTCGACTCGGCTCGTTCCAGTCGTTAACGATTTCTAAAATCGCATCGAATAACGCGTCATCGGCAGCGTCATCGGCGGCGTCATCCACATCATCCGTATGATGACCATCATCACCAATCGTCTCGAACACCGTCGAAACTTGATGTTCGATCGCCGCATCCGCCGACATGCCACGGTAGCCGTAATCGCCGTAATCTTCGTCGTCCGTGCTATCGAAGGGGTTGTCACTGGCGATTTCGGCGAGTTCTGCGGGGGAGAGTGTGGCGAGATCGATGGTTCCGGGGGTGATGAGGGTATGACGATCGCCATCATCTAGATCGAAGGTGACAAAGTCGTCGGTAATGTATTCGGACAGGCGGGCAATGGTTTCATCGAGGTCGCGATCGACGGGTAGGGGTTCGATAAACTCATCGGGATACGGGTCGGTATCTTCAAATAAATCGAGCGCCCAATCGATCGGTGGTTCGGACGATTCGCTGAGGGCAGACTCCCTCTGAGTAATCGTGGACCGATCGGCACGAGACTCGGCCTCACTTGACGCAGCCTCACTTGACGCAGCCTCGGAGGGCTTCGCGTCGGTGTCGCGTTGATCGTTCAGGTCATGAATGGACGACGAAACAGGCTCAGAAATAGAAACGGCCTCCCACTCATCAAGAGCGGGAAGCTCGGAAAATTGCTGCTTGAGAGCCGCTTTTTTATGGGCGATCGGGCGATCGGTGTTGTTGCTGACGCTTGCGTCTGTCGCGTTCGTTGTTATTAATGTCGGTGTTGTGGCGAGCGGTGCGATCGGGGCTGAGGTAAGGGCGTTCGAGACCTCAGCCCCCTGTGCTTTTGGGTCGGAGGCCACTGGTATATCCGGCTCTATTGCCGGGGGCCCCCACGAGATGACTCGATTCGACTGTGAGCATCATCATCGTCTTCGTCGCTGTCACCCGTTGCGGTTGCGGGACGGTTCGGGGCGCGATCGCTAGGAGCAACGCCGGACGCTTCGAGGTCGATCGCGTCGAGCTTGGCGGTACGGCGTGCGGTCGGGCTGGCGATCGAGAGTTCGCGGTCGATGTCAGCGGCGGCAGTTTCGCGCGTTTGGCTGGCGTTGCGATCGCGATCGGGTGCATCATCAAACCAATCGAAGGCATCTGCCATGTTGGATGATGAGGTGTGTTGCGCTTCCGATTCAAGTTCGACGAGCAGATCATTCACCAAGTCGCGACCGTCTAGCCGCGTTTCGGCGGAGGGTACGAGCGAGTTGGGATCTGGAGTCGAAGGGGACGGCATGAGAACAGTTGATTCAAACAGATTCAAATCTGAGTTCTTATTCTGACGTATTTCGGCCATTTTTGGCGTTGTCATACCGGCTAATAAGACATCAAAGTCATCATTTACAGCATGATCCACCTCGGTCGAATCCACCCCGAAATCAGCTTCGGAAATAGATTCAGGAGTTGAAGCGGCCATGATGTTGAGGTCGAGGCTGGAGGTGGATGCGGTAGGTTGAGCTGTGAGTTCTGGTTCGATCGCGAGAAAGTCCTCCTCATCGATACGATTACCGAGCACGGTGGTTTCCCGATCAAGATCGGCGATCAAATCCGTTTCACTCGTCGAGATTTCCGTCGGTGTCACGATATTTTCAATGTCTTCTGGGAGGTCAATGTCCTCTGGAAGGTCAATTTGTAGCCCTAGATCCTCTAGATCCGGGTCGGCCATCGTTTCGGGTTCTGCGATCGCATCGTCTACCGTGTCTACGTCTGTGTCTATGCCTGCCGAGTTGCCTACGTTCTCCCCAAGCTCGATCGAGTCTTCCGTTAACGTCTCCAACTCGTCCGATTCCGCCAGCATCTCCAACTCTTCCGGCTCCTCTGCCTCGGCTAATCCTGACGATACTTCCAAGTCTGCTAACTCTTCCAGCTCCTCCGGCTCGGTTTCCTCAATGATGGGCATCCCAAAAATTTCGCTGTCATCGAAATCTAGATCCTCATCGAGAGCTTCCTCAGCATTCAACTCGTCTACAGCATCGCCTGCAAAATCAGCGGCTTGATCGTCACGGGTCTCAAGCTGAAATTCAGCTTCATCCTCAAGCTCGCCTGCCGACGACAGATTGAGAGCGATGGGATCGTCGCTAAAATCTAACTCAACGTCCGGACTGTCCGGCATTGTGTTTTTCGGGCGATCGAGAGCCGGAGTGATCCGTGCGGACGGTTCTGTGATGACAAGCTCTTCTGAATCATCGAGGTCATCGTCATACCAGTCATTGTTATCTTCCCATGCCTGAGATTCATCCCCCCAAGCCGCTTCATCGGCCAGTTCTGTCCCGAGATCCACCACGATGGCATCTTCAATATCAACGGCGTCCCATTCTGCTAAATCAGAGGACTCTAAAGCCGACGTATCGTCTGAGGTATCTCGTTCAGCATGATGATGCTCGTCCTGTGGCGAGACCGATACGGCTTCAGTTTCGTTACCGAGTTCGTCACTCAAATCATCACCAAGCTCGTCACTCAGCTCATCACCAAGCTCGTCACTCAGCTCATCACCAAGCTCGTCACTTAGTTCATCACTCAACTCGTCACCGAGTCCATCGAATTCGTCACTGAGTTCATTCTCTGACCAATTATCTGCCGCTGAAATTTCGGAATCTTGACCAAACGTAGCAGGGTCGAACTCAAAGCCATCGTTTTCGGAGTCCGGGTCAGCCTCGTCATATTCGAGGTCTTGCAATAAAGCGTCAGCGTCCATCTCGGAGACAAGGGAGTTCGCGATTGTGATGAAATCACCGGCATCATCTGGATCATCAGACAGGTCGGTGATAGCCCAATCTTCTGGCCGATCGATATCAGCCTCGCTTACATTCTGCTCGACACCGATCGACTCAGCTTGAGGGGTGGATGTAGCCTCGGGTGGGGCGTCATCCTCTGAGAGAGTTTTGGCCGTTTCGCCCCAGGGATCGGCGATGGTCTCGAAGGTTGCGGCGGTGTTTTCCGTGGGGGGATCGATGTCCAGCACGATGACCTCCTCCGCGATCGCGTCCAGTTCATCTAGCTCATGAGTGTCACGCTCGTTGAGGTCAAGATCGTCCGAGGCGGGGGCGTTCGATGCCAGGTCATCCGATGCCAGATCGCTTAAATCGAGTTCTTCAACCGTGCCGTAACTGCTGTCATCGATCGATTCCATGACTTGTTCGGCAATCATGTCAAATTCGTCAAATTCGTCGAACTCATCAAGCTCATCGGGTTCGAGGTCTTCCGGTTTTGAGTCTGCCAGGTCTTCGACTGACAGTTGGGTGAGATCGAGTTCCTCCGGTTCGGTGTAACGTTCGCTGGTCACGGTGAACTGAGGACGCAGAGAAGACCACTGGACACGCGAGGCTTCTAGCGCAGGAAACGCGAGGCTTTGCTCGTCCAACTCTTCGATATTTGTGATGCCGGGGCTTTCGGTGTCGGGGATTTCTATGCCAGAGGCTTCGGTGTCGGAGATTTCACTAAAAAAGTCTGCGTCGGCATCTTCTGCGATCGCGTCAGCCGCGATCGCTTCAAAGTCGATGAATCCAGATAACCCAGCATCGGGGTTTGCATTAACGTCGTCTGGTTCATCAAGTGGGTCAAATTCTGAGAGGACGCGATCGAGGGGGTCATTCTCAACCTCATCAACCTGATCAAGGTCGCCTAGATTCTCAACATTCTCCGCTATACCGTGAGCGATGATTTCGATATTGTCAGGCGCCTGTAATGCCTCAAGCACGGTTGGCATCATCGATGAGTCGGTGACATCCTCATCCTCATCTTCAGTGGGAAGATCGAAAAAGGCGGCAAGGCCGGATTCAATTTCGGTGGGGCGAATGTACGCGCTGCGATCGGATGTCGCGTTTCGCTGGCTAAGATCGCGAGCAATTTCTTCGATGGTTCGCGGTGTTTCGGTGGGTAAACCGGGAATGAGAGGCGTTGAATGGTCTGGATCTAGTGAGTCGGAATCGGCGAGGTCGAACGGCTCGAACTCGATCGGATCGCCGAGTAGGTCGTCTTCTTCGTCTACATTCTCTTTGTCCATATCGATCGCGATCGCCTTATCCCGAACATTGGCGGCTTCTGTCGCTGATGAATCCGAAGCCGGTTCAACTTCGGACGATGCCGGTGGCGGGTCTGCGTCGGTGTCTTCATCGTCTTCAAACCAGCGACTATCGAGACCGGTTTGTATCTCTTCGGGGATCACATCCCAAGTGAGGGGAGCATTGAGTTCCTCTGACTCGGCGGTGTTGATCACCTCATCTGTTATGGTTACGCTCTCATCGGTGTCGCGTAGATTGTGGCTAACGATCGAGGTTTCTGGGTTCTCGCTATCTTCGGATTCGTCCTCTAGGAGCCAACTATCCTGTTCGCTCAGGGTTACTGATTCCTCTTCGCCTACTTCATTTCCGCTTACGTCTTCCTCTCCCACTTCTTCTTCAATCGCGTCACCGGAGATGGTTTCGTCTGCTGCCGTGTTGCCATCATCGGTCTCGTCTACAAGGCGATTATCATCAGCTTCATCGGTCTCGATCGGGCTGATTGTCTCGGCTTCGACCGGTTCAGTGGTTACAGCTTCAGTAAATTCCGCTTCAGCCTCGACCGGTTCAGTGATTATA
>JAAUPN010000024.1 GCA_012033105.1 Coleofasciculaceae cyanobacterium RL_1_1 | reverse complement strand
GCTGTATTTTGGTGTGCATCAGGAGATGTTTGCGGCGCGTAATACGCAGCCGATCGAGGGCGCACAGTGGACGGGCATCGTTAGTATGCTGGCCTGTGAAATGCTCGAACGGGGTCTGGTGGAGGGCGTGATCTGTGTGCAGAATTCGCCGACCGATCGCTTTGGCCCGATGCCGATCGTGGCTCGAACTCCGGCGGAGGTGCTGGCGGCGAAGGTGAATAAACCGACGCTGTCGCCGAATTTGTCGGTGCTAGAACAGATTGAACAGGCAGGTATGAAGCGTGTCTTGGCGATCGGCGTGGGCTGTCAGATTCAGGCGTTGCGAGCGTGCAGTACGAGATTGGCCTCGAAAAGCTCTACGTGTTGGGGATGCCCTGCGTGGATAATGTCGATCGCGCCGGTCTGCAAAAGTTCTTGGAAACCACGAGCCGATCGCCGGAAACCGTGGTGCATTACGAATTTATGCAGGATTTTCGGGTTCACTTCCGCCATGAGGACGGCTCGATCGAACTCGTCCCGTTTTTTGGCCTGAATACAAAAGAACTTAAAGACGTGTTTGCGCCGTCCTGCATGAGCTGTTTTGACTACACGAATGGTTTGGCGGATTTGGTAGTGGGCTACATGGGTGCGCCGTTCCAGTGGCAATGGATTGTGGTGCGGAATGAGACGGGGGCGGAGATGTTGGAGCTGATTCGCGATCGGCTCGAAACCCAGCCCGTTAGCTCTAGCGGCGATCGTAAACAGGCCGTCCAGCAAAGCATCCCGGCTTACGATATGGGCGTGACGTTGCCGATGTGGGCAGCACGGCTCATGGGTGTATTTATCGAGCGCTTTGGCCCGAAGGGTTTGGAATACGCGCGATTCTCGATCGATTCGCACTTCACACGCAACTATCTCTACACCCAACGCAACCACCCCGAAAATCTCGACGCCCACGTCCCCGAGTTCGCGAAAAAGATCGTCAGTCAGTACCAGTTACCCAAGTCCTAGACCGGATGAACCCGACCCCGTTATCCCAGACAACCATGACCATACGGCGTGTATTGTGGCTGCTTTGTATTCTGGGTTTAGCCGGGGTGTGGGTCTTGCTGGCCGCGTCGCCGTTGGCCTAACCGTTATCATCCGTTCAATGATTGTCAGAATATGCTGAGAGCGTTGAGCGGAGTCGAAACGCGGTGTTTGAGCAAACAGAACAGAGTCAACTGGTCTTGCTTTTTTGGGTGAACTGACTATCGCGATCAGACTTCGGACTGATGTAGAAGTGCGACTTTTGAGAAAAGTCGCACTTCTTGAGATCGGCGATGATGCCTGATAGAATGCAAGCCGACTAAATTAGGACACTCTCGTCTCAGTTAAGAACCGCACTTCGACTCCGCTCATTGCTCTCAGCTTTTTTTGAGGCGATTATGTTTGGGCAATACTCTTAATCAAACCCGTATTTCGGGGCATTGGGCTGGGCGATCGCCACAAACTCCGTCACCTCCGGCGGACAGCCAAAACGACCGGGAAAATACGACCCCAAACCGCGATTCACATACAGCCGATTGCGACCGAGGCGAAACATCCCCGACGCCCATTCCCAGTGCTGCGTCACGTAGTCCCCTTTCCCCAGCAGGGGCAGGTAAGGATAGAGCGGCTTGGGAATGATCCAGCGGAAAAGTCGAGGTATTTCGGCAAAGGGCCAAGGAACGGTAACACAAGTTGGCCGCCGTGGGTGTGGCCGGACAGGATCAGGTCACAACGCCAGCGGCGCAGGGTTTCGGCGGTGTCGGGATTGTGGGACAACACGATGCGCGGCACATCCGGATCGAGGTCGCGAAAGACGGGCGCGGGTCGAATTCACCAGACCACAGATCCGCGAGACCCACCAAGGCTAAACCATCACCAGCGGGATACACCACCTGATTCCACAGCACACAAATCCCAATCCGCGACAGCGCTCGGGTGACGTAATGGCGGGCTTCGGGCAGGTAGATATCGTGGTTGCCGAGGATGGCGTAGATGCCGTGGCGGGCGTGTAGCCGCTTGAGAAATGGGATTAGGCTGTCGATCGGCTCCGGCTCATCGTGAATAAAATCGCCGGTGAGGACGATAATATCCGGGGCGTTACGGTTCACGGTGTCGATCGCCTGGTTGAGCAGGCGATCGGAGAGCTGACTGTTGGTGTAGTGCAGATCCGAGAGTTGGACGATTTTGAGGCCATGCAGTCGTTGCGGTAATTTGGCGAAAGGAATCGTCAGGCGTTCAACACGCAGTTTTCCCGTACGGATCGGTTTCATCGATCGATCATCCTGATTAGCATGGTTTTTAGGGCTTGAACAGCACACAAAACCCGAGACAAGTTCGGCGTGGCTGTGTGGCTGTGGTTGAATGAAATATCGGATGAAAGCGACACCAGTTATTAGGCCATCATATCGAGAATATCGAGCCCTTTGCCCCTTGCCATGCCTGACCCCATCACCCTAATCGCAGAGACCTCCGATCGCCTTGATCGCCTACTCGCCGATCGCATTGACGATTTATCCCGATCGCGCCTGCAAAGCCTAATTGAGCAAGGACATGTACGCCTCAATGATGTCACCTGTACCCAAAAAAAACAGAAGCTCAAACCCGGCGATCGACTCGAAATCACCATCCCCGACGCCGAACCCCTCGATGCTCTGATTCCGCTCGATCTGCCCCTCGATATTCTCTACGAAGATGACGATCTGCTGATCGTTAATAAACCCGTCGGCCTCGTGGTTCATCCCGCCCCCGGCCATACCCAGGACACCTTAGTTAACGCCTTGCTGCATCACTGCCAGGGCAAACTATCCGGCATCGGTGGAACCCAACGCCCCGGCATCGTCCACCGCCTCGATAAAGACACCACCGGCGCGATCGTCGTCGCCAAAACCGACCTCGCCCATCAGCACCTCCAGGCACAGATCGCCGCCAAAACCGCACGCCGCGAATACCTCGGCCTCGTCTACGGTTCCCCTCGCGAAGATCACGGCATGATCGATTTACCGATCGGACGCCATCCTGCCGATCGCAAAAGATGACCATCTTAGACATTGAGCATGGGGGACGTTTGGCCGTCACCCACTGGGATGTCATCGATCGCCTCGGAAACTACACCCTGATTCATTTTCGCCTCGAAACCGGACGCACCCACCAAATCCGCGTCCACAGTGCCGCGATCGGTCACCCAATTATCGGCGACCCGCTCTACAGTTCCGCCCAAACGATCGGCGTCAACCTCCCCGGCCAAGCCCTGCACGCCTGGAAACTAACCCTACGCCACCCGCGTACCGGCCAGGAAATCGCCGCGATCGCCGATCCTCCGTCAGTATTTGACAAACTCCTGCGAGTTCTCAAGAGCCGTCAAACACGATCAGGACAATAGTAAAATTAGATTAATCAATTCTATCTGAAAGTAAATAAACAAAAAATCTTTGTTTATTATCAAACATGAAACACCGGCATTATTTATCACCGGAAGGAAGTAAATCACCCCTGTTATTACTGGTCGATGATATCCCTGAAAATCTCAAGATTTTAAGAGGAAAATTCTCGTTCTTTAAGTGCCGATTAACATTTGCAATGAATGGCGTCCAGGCACTGGAAAGAGCAACAGAGATTGTACCGGACTTAATCCTATTAGACTTAATGATGCCAGGGATGAATGGCCTAGAAGTTTGTAAGCAGCTCAAGCAACATCCTGCTACTACCGATATCCCCGTTATTTTTCTCACCGCTAGTAATGATGTGAGTCATTTACAGCAAGCCTTTGCCGTTGGTGCGGGCGACTATGTGACCAAACCCTTTCGGACGGAAGAGCTAATTGCTCGGATTACGAATCATCTTGAACTGGCAAAATTACGTCATCAAGCTCAACTGAAAGCGAAGCAAGAATCAATTCTGCGCGAATTGGTCACAGAAATTCATGGCTCGCTTCAGCTTAAACAGATTCTCTCAACGACCGTCAATAACCTCCAAAATTTACTCGGCGCCGATCGCATTGCGATCGCTCGCTACCCCTCAAGCAAAGCCCCGGTGATTGTCGCTTCGACCGATACCGCATTACAAAACGCAAACTATCCCATTGCAGCTCCCCTCGATCATCAGCCGTATATTCACTCCACAACCGATCCCAATCACTTAACCCTGAGCGATCGCGATTGGTTTCAACGTTGCCAAATCGAGGCGGAGTATCGTCTGCCCATCATCCAAGATTCTCAACTTTGGGGCATTCTGCTCATTCATGGTCAAGAAGCGATGATGAATGCAATTAATTTAGAGCTACTAGAGCCCGTTATTGCCCAGCTCATCATTGCGATTCAGCAGTCTAATTTACATCACAGTTTGAAGCTAGCCAATGTAGCATTAAAGCGATTGAGTAACTTAGATGGCCTGACGAAAATTGCGAATCGTCGAGCTTTAGACGATTATCTCGATCGCGAATATCGACGATTACAACGCGAGCAGCAGAGTCTATCAATCATCATGCTTGATATTGATTATTTCAAGCTCTATAACGATACCTATGGTCATCCCCAAGGTGATCAATGCCTCATTCAGGTCGCTCAGTTGCTGCAACAATCAGTGAATCGACCGACAGATTTTGTGGCACGGTATGGTGGTGAAGAGTTCACCATTGTTTTGCCCAATACCGATGCTCCCGGAGCCATTTATCTGGCTCGCCAGATTCAAAAAAACTTAGCCGATCTTGCGCTCGAACATAGCACTCATGATCGAGCGATCGCATCACAGTCAGTATGGGGGTAGCGTCGAGTCTTCCGCAAGTCGGCACGTCATCCGATGAGATTGTTTTAGCGGCAGATGCGGCATTGTTCCAGGCGAAGGAGCAGGGGCGTAATTGTATTTGTTGTGCGAATGAAGAGATGGCGCAATTGCTCGCTTTGAATGTTGAAGCGGGTTTAGAACGTTGCGATCACGATGCACAACTGTATCAAGAATTGCTGGATGTTTTCCTCCAGACTCACGCGAATTTTGAGTCGCAATTACAATCGGCTCAACAGCTTGGCGATCGCGATCTGTCGTTCTATTTAGTTAATATTTTGCGTGGTGGTTCGACGAATATCGGCGCGAAGACGTTAGAACGACTGATTATTGGCGTAGAGCAACAGTTAAAAACGCATAATCTCGATCACGTTGATCTAGAAGATGATGTGAAACGCGTGATCTCAGAACTGAACCGTGTTCGCTATGCTATCCAGGCTTTTAAGCGTTCGACGCTGCAAACGCAAGACCCGTCACCATTGCTGCCGTAGCCGTCAACCTCGCTATCGAAACTCGTAGGGGCGTCATGGCAATGCGCCCACGGTATTGCATGGTTCTAGCCGGTCAGTGCGCAAGTCCTGCCTGAAAAAACATCGAACAATAGTCATTGGTAAAGCCTAATGGTATAAACGGTTGAGTATTTTGTCGGTGTGAGGGAGAGTCCATATCGTGCGATCGCAACAGGAATTGCAGTAGGAGCCGGAGCGGTCGTAGGTGCAATCGGCCTTGGGCTGCTGGGGTTTGAGGCGAAGTATCGTCAGCGCCAGGGGAATGAGCTGGTGTTTAAGCCCGGACAGTGGACGATCGCCGAGCGGAGCGCCGATCGGGTGTTGCTCGTCGGTGAAACCGAGTTGTACAACGCCACGGACGCGCTGGAAGTCATGATCCCCGAGGTATCGGCGGAGGTGACGTTGCTGGGCGGCGCGGATCTGCACGCGATCGAGTCGGATATTCGGATCACACCCCAACATCCTGATGCGCCTGCCCGTGAGGATGGCTACTGGTTTGCCTATATCGTCAAAGCGAAGTACAGCACGGGGGTCAAGATCTCGATCGAGCTGACCGGCTCGAATCTTGATTGCCTCAAAACGGTTTGGCTACGGTTTAACTACATGACCTACGGCCCCGCCGGACGTATCCCGAAAATTGGTCACGCGGTTGTGCCGCTGGACTATCCCGATCGCAATGCCCCGCCGAACTGGCTCGATCGCGATCGCGCCCAGGTTTCCCCGTCAAAACCCACCTGCTGACCCATCTTGATGATCCCGTCGAAGTGGTGCGCCGTTACGTGCTGCCCCACTCGAAGGAGGGCGACATTGTGACGATCGGCGAAACCCCGATTGCGATCATGCAGCAGCGCTGGCGTTACCCCGCCGACGTGAAACCGGGCTGGCTGGCGAAACGCCTGTGCTATTTCTTCTTGCCCACATCGAGCCTCGCGACGGTGTGCGGGCTGCAAACCTTGGTGGATGTGTCCGGCGCGTGGCGGGTGGGTTTCGCCTTTGCGATCGGCGCGATCGCCAAAATTTTCGGGCGTCCCGGTGTGTTTTACCAACTCGCAGGCGATCAGGCGCGTTTGATCGATGACGTGACGGGTACGCTGCCGCCTTACGATCGCTTCATTGTGCTGGGTCCTGATGATGCCCAAGGTCTGGTGAATCGCATCAAGCGTGAAACGGGCTTAGAAGCTGCGATCGTCGATGTGAATGACCTCAAGGCCGTGAAGGTATTGGCGTCGTCCTCGTCCAAGATTGACGGCATCCTGCAAGATGCGCTGCGGAGCAATCCCGCCGGGAATGCGGACGAGCAAACGCCAGTGGTACTCGTGCGTCCGAAGCTGCGTTAAGCGCTGGCGATCGCAACGCTCAAGCGGGCGTCCTCTCGATGCGATCAAGCCCGCTTGAGATCCAGCCTGGGATCAGGCTTAATCTCAATCTTGATGCAAGAATCTCAAGACACGAGATAATAAAGGAATATGCGTGGGTTATCGATGTCGATCTTAAGTTGTAAACGTTCGTCATTTAGATTGGGGTTGGTGATCGCGCTTTGACGCTCATCACTGTTTTAGTATGACCTTCGATTCTCACAAACTCGATATCCGTGCCTTGCAATTTCGCGATCTCGATGCGATCGAAGCGCTGTTGCCTCAAGCTTTGACTGCCCGCAGTTCCAGCTCAATTCTCGACCTCGCCACGCACCTCGATCGCATCCGTAGCTACTACGGCCTACTCACCTGCCTGAGCTGGCTACCAACGCACTATCAACACCTGTTTTCCGTCTTTGTCGCGGAGAAAAACCGCCAAATTCAGGGAGCCGTTCAGGTCTCGCCGTCCAACCGTGGCGCGACCACCTGGCGGATCGATCGGCTCATCGCCGATCCGAGCTGTGGCGCTCAGGATACCAGCACTGCCTTAATTCGCCACTGTTTACAAAACCTGTGGAAAGCGCGAACCTGGCTGGCCGAGGTCAAGGTCAGCAACGCCGACGCGATGGCGATTTATCGTCAAAACGGCTTTCAATGTCTGACGCAGGTGACCCACTGGGACTTTAGCGCCGATCTGCTGGCAGAGCTGAGTCAGCGTGAACCAGATTTGCCGAATCTGATGCCCGTGAACAACTCCGATGCCTCGCTGCTCTATCAACTTGATACGGCGTCGATGTTGCCCCACGTGCGTCAGGTGTACGATCGCCACGTGTGCGACTTCAAAACGAGCTTGTTTGACTCGCTGATGGATGGGTTCAAGCGCTGGATGAGCAAAACCGATTCGGTGGCGGGCTATGTGTTCGAGCCACAACGCAAAGCGGCGATCGGCTATTTCCACATGCAGCTCAGTCAGCAAGGAACCTTTCCCCACCGCGCCGAACTCACCGTGCATCCGGCCTACACCTGGCTCTATCCCGAGCTGTTGGCACAGATGGCGCGGGTGACGCGCGAGCTTCCGGCGCAGTCGTTGCGGCTCACCTCGGCGGACTACCAAACCGAGCGCGAGGAATTTTTCCAGCGCGTCGGTGCGCGTCCGGTGGAGCATACGCAGCTCATGTCGCGATCGGTGTGGCACAAGCTACGCGAAACCAAGCAAGTCACCCTGGATGGTTTACAACTGTCAGATGTTCTCGGTGGTTTCCAACCGGCGCGTAAGCCGATTCCCAGTCGTTGGCTTCAGCATTTATACGAGCTGGAAAGCTACAAAGAGGAAAATAACTCCGATAACGCCCACGGCGATCGCAACTAGTGTTAGCAACTAGTGTTCGCGACTTGAGCGACCTCTGGTGAAGCCCAGCGATATCGCGTGATATCGCGTTAATCACCGCCCACAATCCGCCCCTTAATCCCGCCTTCAATACCGAACTATGGCAACGATCGCCGTCATCGACTACGACATGGGTAACCTGCATTCAGCCTGTAAAGGGCTGGATAATGCGGGCGGTCATACCCTGGTGACTGACGTTCCCGCAGAAATTCTGGCGGCGGATGCGGTGGTGTTACCCGGAGTGGGGTCGTTCGATCCGGCGGTGCAACATTTGCGATCGCGCGGTCTCGAACAAACGATCAAGACCGTGATCGAGTCCGGTAAGCCGTTCCTAGGAATTTGCCTCGGACTCCAGATTTTGTTTGACCGTTCCGAAGAAGGTTCCGAACCCGGCCTCGGAATTATCCCCGGCACGGTGCGCCATTTCACCCCCCGAACCCGGTATCACGATTCCCCATATGGGTTGGAATCAGCTTGAGTATGTCCAGCCAAACAGTCCACTGTGGGGCGGTCTGGGTGACTCGCCTTGGGTATATTTCGTTCATTCCTATTATGTCGATCCGATCGACCCCAGCATCAAAGCCGCAACGGTACACCACGGCAGCCAGCACGTCACCGCCGCGATCGCCCGTGACAACCTGATGGCCGTCCAGTTTCACCCCGAAAAATCGTCCGATGCTGGCTTAAAGCTGCTTTCAAATTTTGTTCAACTTGCGGAGGCTTCCTCATGAGCACCCCTACCCGTTCGACCTCGCCTGATGTTGTCACGCGCGAAAAAACGCCGGTTCCGCCGATCGAAATCGACGTTGATCCCACCACCTTAACGGTCATTGTCGTGGCACTATTAATCGTTCCCTTGTTACTGTCTGGCTTCTTCTTTCAATAATCCTTGAGCGTTGGGTGAGAGGTTAGTGCAGTGGTCACGGGTTCGATGTTCTATTCGATGCTCCCACGGCATTAACCTATGCACGATTCACCGCCTCCGGAGTCCACCTCGGTTAACCCTGGCATCGATCGCGCCGACGCCCTCGATGCCCTGCGCGGTCTTGCGGTCTTGATGATGGTCTTTTCCGGGCTGGTTCCCCGCAAACCGCCGCTGCCAGCCTGGATGTATCACGCCCAGGTCGCGCCCCCCGATTTTATTTTTGATCCCCTGCTGCCCGGTTTGACTTGGGTGGATTGGGTGTTTCCGCTGTTTTTGTTTGTGATGGGCGTCTCGATTCCGCTCGCACTGTCGCGGCGAATTGATCGCCTCGTCGGTGATCGTCCGTTAACTCCGATCGCGATCGCCCGTCTTCTTGGGGATATCGCCCGCCGCTGGCTCGAACTCAGCGCCTTCGCGATCGTCCTGCAACATTTCCGCCCAAACCACCTCAGCGCCAAACCCACGGATCTCACCTGGGGGTTAACGCTACTTGGGTTTGGGCTGTTGACGTTGGTGTATGTGCGTTGGCCGCAATCCTGGCGATCGCGGTGTCCTCGCTGGCTGCCGATCGCGGCCAAGCTTGGCGGCTGGCTGGCGATCGTGGTTTTGCTGGCGATCCTGCCGTTTCGTGACGATACCGGGTTTGATCTGGCACGGCAAGACGTGATTTTAATGTTGTTGGCGGTCTCGTCGCTGGGCGGCTCGCTGCTGTGGCTGGTGACGCGATCGCGATGGTCGGTGGCGGCTCGGGGGCGTTGGTGTTGCTGTTGGCGTTGCGAATATCGGCGACGGCGGACGGCTGGGTTATGTCACTGTGGAATGGTTCGCCGATCCCCTGGCTGTTTCGGGTGGAATATCTGCAATATCTGTTGATCGTCGTGCCGGGAACGATCGCGGGCGATTTGCTGCTGCGCTACTGGCGCGATCGAGCGCTGGAGACGAGTCGCGAGGTCGAAATTCCTCGGGTCTCTCGCTGGCGTTGGTTGGCGATCGCCAAGCTATTGGGCGTGATGTTACTGGTGTTACTGGTCGGTTTACAAGGGCGTTGGGTCGGACTGACGACGACGATCGCGATCGGCGGCATGGTGATCATCCTCGCAAGCCTACCCCGTGGAACAACCCTCGCCGCTCGCGATCGATTTCGCTCGCAGCTCATCCGCTGGGGATCGTATTGGCTGATCCTGGGGCTATTTTTGAACCGTTTCAAGACGGCATTCACAAAGATCCACCGACCCTAAGCTACTTTTTCATTACCGTCGCGATGTCGCTGTTTTTGTGGGTGAATCTGACGATCGCGATCGAGGATTTCGATCAACCCTTTCAGACACGGCGCTGGCTGCAACTGGCGATCGACAATGGCCGCAATCCCATGGTGGCCTACGTCGCCTATGCCAATGTGCTGCTCCCGCTGTTTAATCTGACGCGCCTCCATCCAGGGTTGAGCTTACTCACCCAAGCGCCCGTTTTAGCCATGATGCGGGCGATCGTCTACACACTCTTCGTCGCCCTGTTTACCCGTTGGTTACTCCGTTTAAAACTGGTCTGGCGTACCGGCTAACATCTCGCCCATAGCTGCGCTGATCCGGGTTGCGGGGCTGGTTTTCGATCTATCGCAGGGCAAACGCATACCCCACCGGGACTTACGCAAGGGGTGTGAGAAGTCCGACTTCTCCCGTTGTTCTGAGAGTTAGAACGACGACGTTTCGTTTAGAAGTCGGACTTCTGCGTAAGTCCCGCCTGAGCTGGTCGAAGGCTGGCGATTTTCGTAGGAAGTGGCCGCACTATTCGCAAAGCGAAGGCTGCGCCAACGACAAGCTCAGTGCTCGAACCCCGACTTGATTTGCGATGAAAACTGAGTATGCGTTTGCCCTTTCTGCCTAGCCCACGCCTCTAGCTTGCTCGGGGACAGGCAGGATGCTTGGGTTACGTCGGTCCTGCATGAAACTATGGATCTCAAACTTTTCGCCGAACTCGTCGAAGACCCGAAAACTGTTTAAGCTAGACGATACGTCGCATTGCCTACATTCATTAACTCGTAAAACGGATGACAGCATTCCCGGAACCGCAGCCCAAACGGTTATTTCTCGGCTCGCTTGAAAGCGAAATTATTGACATCCTCTGGGATCTCGAACCGGTGACGGCTCGATCGATCCATGAACGGATTTTATCTGATCCCGATCGCGAACTGGCGTATTCCTCCGTGACCACGATCTTGCAGCGCTTGGAGGACAAAGGCTGGGTCAAGCGCACCAAACAAAGCCGCGCGTTTCTCTGGAGTGCCACCATTGATCGCCAGTCGGCGCGTGTGTTGCGGGCGCGGGAACATCTCAGCAACTTCTTAGAACTGGGCAACGCGGACGTGGTCGCCGCCTTTGCCGACAATCTCGATCGCGATAGCCTGGATCGCCTGGATGCGATCGCCCAGCGTCTGCGCGATGTTCGCCGTCAACGCGAGGAGGAAGGTTAATGCATATTGCAATTTTGCTCTTGGCCGTGGCCGGAGCCTGGGGAACTCGCCGGTATTGTGTCGGCGCGATCGAGCGCTGTCATCTCGAAGCGCGATCGTGGCGTGAACGTTGGTCGTGGGCGATCGGCGCGATTGTTGTACCTGCCCTGTGGTGCATGATCGCCGTCCTAGCCGTGGTCGTGATGGGGACACACGGGACAATGTTTGGCTATTCCGTCAGTGCGATCGGCCTCTGGTGCAGCGGCAGTCTGATCGCCGCCATTACCGTCTTGCTGATTGCACTTTTGGGGCGATCGGGGCAGATTCAGCGCGAACTACAGCACTACCCGAAGACAGCGTTCATCTCGCCAACCCTAGACCAAACCCTCGAACTTCGTACCATTGCCTCGCCCTCCTGGTTCGCAGGGCAGGTCGGCATTATCAAACCCGAATTGACCATCGGGCGATCGCTCCTTACGAGTCTGTCGTCTGAGCAACTCGAAGCGATCATCGCCCACGAATGCGCCCACGCTCACTACCATGACACCCTCACCTTCTTTCTACTGGGCTGGCTGCGACGCTGGACGAGCTGGCTGCCCGAAACGCGCGAGATTTGGCACGAGCTGATCCTGCTGCGCGAACTACGCGCCGATCGCTGGGCGGCTCAGTATATCGATCCCCTGTTGCTCGCTGACACCCTGCTAACCGTCGCGCGATCGGCTCAACAAGACTCCACCCAGACCGCGACCTCCACCCCCATCATTGCCGGGATCGGCTTTCATGATTTCACATCCATAGACAGCTTTGAAGCCCGAATCACGGCCTTAATTGACCCCGAAATCGACCCTGATCAATCAATGATCATGATCCAGAATGCCGATCACCAAGCGGATCAACTCACCTTCAAGATTAACGGCTGGCTGTGGGCTGTCCTCGCCTGTTTTCCACTATTAGCCCTGCCGTTTCATCATGTTTAAACAAGCCTGTTTTCTCGCAGGCTAGCAGCCCGCACTACGAGATTTTCCGGTATCGCGATCCTCACAACTTCTCCCACCATGCCTCTTTCTACCACCACCGATCTTTCCCCCACGACCACCGCCAAACTCAATCGCCTCAACACCCTACTCCGCAAGATTGGCCCCGTACCGATCGCCTACTCTGGCGGTATCGACAGCACCCTCGTCGCCAAAGTTGCCTACGATTTATTTGGCGATCGCGCCCTAGCGATCACCGCCATTTCACCATCGCTATTGCCCGAAGATCTCGAAGATGCTCGCGTGCAGGCCGCCACGATCGGCATTCGCCACGAAGAAGTCCAAACCCACGAAATGGACAACCCCGACTACACCTCAAACCCGATCAACCGCTGCTACTTCTGCAAAAGCGAGCTACACGACACCCTCAAGCCGATCGCCCTCCAACGTAATTTTCCCTACGTCATCGACGGCGTGAACGCCGATGATCTCAGCGATTACCGACCCGGCATCCAAGCCGCCAAAGAACGCGGTGTGCGATCGCCCCTTGCGGAAGTCGAGATCACGAAAGCTGAAGTGCGAGATCTCTCCCGTGCTCTCGGGCTGACCTGGTGGGAAAAACCCTCTCAACCCTGTTTATCATCCCGCTTTCCCTACGGCGAAGAAATCACGATCGACAAATTGCGACGAGTTGGCCGCGCCGAGGTTCATCTGCGTCGGTTGGGCTGGAACGAGCTACGGGTGCGATCGCAAGGTGATACGGCTCGTATCGAACTACCCGCCGAGCAAATCGTTGATTTTGTCAACCAAATTGCTCTACCCGATCTCGTCGAAAAATTCCAAGAGCTTGGATTTCTATTTGTCACGCTTGATCTAGAAGGACTGCAAAGCGGCAAGCTGAATCGTCTTCTTGGCATTCAAACCGATCGCCCGACTCAAAATCCATCCACAAGCCTAAATACTGATTCCTATTCTTTACCGATGGCTTAAACCGCACCTTCCACTCAAATCTTGAAATTGTGGCGATTGTCTTGCTTTTTTTGATTGTGCTGGTGAGCCTCGTTGCTCATCGTCTCATCATCGAGATTCCGATCGACTCCATCATGGGTATCGCTCCACCACACTGGATACTCTTCGTCATTCTGCTACTAATACTGTCATGGCTGCTCGAAGATGATTCACAGGTATTGTGACCTATGTTGTTTTGACAACACGCATCTCTGAGAACAAATAGAATCGATACATTTTGCACCTTGCAGAATTGAGTTAAATACCAAAATACTTGCGTTTTTCAAGCTCAAAACAACCCGTCAAGTACGTATTATCTACAAGTAATTCTAAAAATCTTAAAACCCAGTAGTCAAAACTTTATAATCTGTTCAGTTTGTTTTTTATTCCTCTATTTTAGATTGATTTTAGATTTTATTTGTGGATCACAATATAAGCTAATTTCATTGAATTAAAGATATGATATATTGTTTCTACTCCTAACTTTGAATAATTCAGAATTATGATTGAAGCAATATTGATGTAGGAGTGATGGACGGTCTATTTATTTCGCCTGTGATCTAAGCGACGATGAGAACAATGTCTAGACCTGCGACTCGTAAACAGCTACTGATTGTAGAGGATGAACGAAGTCGGCGTGCAATCATACTCGATAGCTCGTTTTACTCAATAGGGCGTAGTTTGGACTGCGATATTGTTCTCCACTCACCAATTGTTTCGCGACATCATGCTCATTTACTGGCGATCGAAAGTCCAAACTCTGGTACACCGATCTATTGGATTATTGATGGTGGAAGTTCAGAGTCAGAACGTAGCACCAATGGCTTAACGATTAACGGAACTCGCAAAGAGTCTCACGAATTACAGCATGGCGATACGATTGTTTTTGGGGGAGGAGCAAAGGCCGAATTCTATCAACTATCTCAAATTCAAGCGATATCCATCACAGAGCGTATTGTTTCAGAAGTTTCGCCATTCTCGTCTGTGGTAGCTTCCCACTCTGAAACTGAGAAAGCACACCATGATGATTGCGCTCAAGGCACTATCCTGATTCCCCCTCACCAAATTGCTCAGGATTCTGAAGCCGAGCTAAACCGTCTTGCTTCATTTCCGCGTTTATTGCCTCATCCGATTATTGAACTCAATTTTCACGGACAAATTACGTATCTTAATCCGGTAGCCCTGATTGAATTTCCGAACGGGGCGGGCCGTGAGTCAGCATCACCACCGCATCCCCTATTGGCGGATTTTGATCTTGAGGAGCATCTGTCGGGTCGTCGTCTGATTCGCCGCACGCTCAGTGTTGGCGATCGCATTTTTGATCAGTCGATCCATGTCTTACATAATTTGCAATTGGTTCGCGTCTACAGCATTGAAATTACGGAGCGCTACAAAACGGAAGTTGCGCTACGAAATAGCGAGGCGACGACACGAGCTTTGGTTGAAGCGATACCGGATGCCATGTTGTGCCTGTCGCGCGATGGGAGAATTGCGGGTTATCATGCGCCGCTCGATAAGTCGTTACCGTTCGACTTTGCGCGGCATATTGGGGATACATTGATGAACTGCTTACCGGTATCGGTCGCCGATCCGCTCAAAACAGCGATCGAGCAAACACCGCTGCGGTATTCCCAGGCGTACATTTTTGAGCTGACCTGGCAAACGGAGGATCAAGACTCGATTTTTGAAGGTCGATGTGTCGCGACCTCAGACGATGAAGTGTTGGTCATTTTGCGCGATATTACGAACCGAAAACGCGTTGAACAGGTGATTCATAAACAGGTGTTTCGGGATGGATTGACGGGTGTTGCCAATCGTATGGCCTTCGATCGCGATCTGGCTTTGATTCTCGATCAAGCCGCGCAAGATGGATCGCATTTTGGGGTGATGTTTGCGGATCTCGATCGGTTCAAGACGATCAACGATACCCTCGGTCATGATGTGGGCGATACGATCATTATTCAATTTGCCCGAAGACTCGAACACTGTGTGCGGAGCAGCGACATCGTGGCCCGCTGGGGTGGCGATGAGTTTACGATTTTGTTGCCGGATCTGCCGAATGAGCAGCTTGCAGCGGAGATCGCCAGCCGCATTTTGACGGCACTGGAAGAACCATTTGATATTGGCCCGGACTATCGCCCGATCAAGATTGGCTGTAGCCTCGGGATTGCGATGTACCCGGCTCACGGTACGGATAGCCGGACGTTGCTCAAACATGCAGATACAGCGCTCTACCATGCCAAAGATTCGGGGCGCAATGTCTACAAGTTGTTTCGATCGGTGTTAACCGAGCAGGTGACGGAGCAAGCCTCGCTGGAGTATGCGATTCAGCACGCGCTCGATCGCGATGAGCTGAGTGTGTACTATCAGCCGCAAATTGATTTGATGACGGGAGATGTGGTCTTGATCGAGGCGCTGTTGCGGTGGCGTCATCCGCATTTTGGGATTGTGTCGCCGAGTCGTTTCATTCCGATCGCGGAGGAAACCGGCTCGATCGTGCCGATCGGTCGCTGGCTGATCACCCAAGCCTGTACCCAGTTAAAAGCGTGGCACGCGATGGGGTTTCCCCATTTGCGAGTTGCGATTAATTTATCGATTCGGCAGTTTGAGAAAGCTGGTTTTTGTCATACCCTAGAGCGCTTACTCCAAGATCTCGAAATCGCCCCGGAGTTTATCGAGCTTGAGCTGACGGAAACTGTACTGGCGAAAAATATTGACCGGGCGCAGTCAATTTTAAAGCAGCTCGCTCATATGGGGGTTCATCTCGCGCTGGATGATTTTGGTACGGGCTATTCGTCGCTGGGCTATCTCAAACGCTTTCCTGTGAGTGCGCTTAAAATTGACCGGGCTTTTATCTGCAATCTGCATCAAGATCCACGGGACATGGCGATCGTCTCGACGATCGTGGCCCTGGGGCGCGGGCTAAATCTGCGGGTTGTGGCGGAAGGTGTCGAAACCAATGAGCAGGTGATGCTTCTCCAGCGGCTGGGCTGTACCCACGCTCAGGGCTATCGCATTACGCCTCCCCTTGCAACCTATGAGGTTGCCAAATTTTTGTTTGAGCATCGCTGGCAGGCAAATCAACCTGACGAACACAGCATCCTGGCTCAGATGCAGTCGTTACCGTCCGATCGGAGTCCGATTTCCTCGTCGTCCTTATCTCAGCCGCCCCGCAGTTAGCGAGTTTTAGATTTTGGCCTACGTCTCAAACA
Source organism: Coleofasciculaceae cyanobacterium RL_1_1 (assembly GCA_012033105.1). GTDB lineage: Bacteria > Cyanobacteriota > Cyanobacteriia > Cyanobacteriales > Geitlerinemataceae > RDYZ01. The sequence continues at coordinate 12,674 of JAAUPN010000024.1, read as the reverse complement.
ACTCCGACACAATCTGAACAATGCGATCCGATGCCTGACCGTCTCCGAACGGGTTGACGGCATTCGCCATGTGTTCGTAGGCGGTGGTGGATTCAAGCAGTGTCGAAGCTTCGGCGAGGATACGATCGCGATCAGTGCCGATCAGCTTGGCCGTTCCCGCGTCCACCGCTTCCGGTCGTTCCGTCGTTTCGCGCAACACCAACACCGGCTTACCCAAGGATGGCGCTTCCTCTTGCAAGCCACCGGAATCGGTCAGCAGGAAATGACAGCGATCGATCGCGCCAACCAAGGCCGTATAGTCGAGCGGTTCGACGAGAAAAGCGCGGGGATGGTCGCCGAGGGCAGCTTGGAGCGGTTCGCGGACAGTGGGGTTACGATGCAGCGGCAGCAGTAGAGCCGTATCGGGAAACCGATCAAGCGTCGCCTTAAAGCCCGCTGCGATGTTGACCAAGTTATCACCCCAATTTTCCCGGCGGTGTACCGTCGCGAGCAACACGCGATAATCCTCCCAAACCAATCCCGGCACATCGCAGGCCGGATGCCGATCGGCGATCGACAGCAACGCATCAATCACCGTGTTACCCGTCTGGTGAATCGCGCCGACGACGCCGGAATGATGCAAATTCGCGACGGATTGGTTGGTGGGCGCAAAGTGCAGCGTGGCGATCTGGGAAATCAGCCGCCGGTTCGCCTCTTCGGGAAATGGATCAAACAGATTATCGGTGCGTAGACCCGCTTCGACGTGACCGATCGGGATTTGTTGGTAAAACGCCGCGAGAGCTGCGGCAAATGCGGTGGTGGTGTCCCCTTGCACCAGGACGATTTGCGGCTGAAGCTCCTGAAACACCGCTTCGAGCCCTTGCAAGCTGCGACAGGTGATATCCGTCAGGGTTTGGCGCGGTTGCATGATATCGAGATCGCGATCGCCGGTCAGATCAAACAGTGCCATCACCTGCTGCACCATCTCGCGATGTTGCCCGGTTAGCACCACTTGAGTATCAAAGCGATCGCACTGGCGAAATGCCCGGATCACAGGCGCAAGCTTGATGGCTTCGGGGCGCGTCCCAAGGGTGATGCAAACGCGGATGGGGTCGGACATGGTGAAATCAGGGGAGCATGAATCGCACAATTTTAGCGCGATCGGTCTACACAGCTCTTGACATTGGATTTATCGTCATTGCCGTTCACGATGAGACCAACCGAAGAGCACTGAGCGGAGTCGAAAGAGCACTGAGCGGAGTCGAAAGAGCACTGAGCGGAGTCGAAGTGCGGTCTTTGAGTTCGACCAGCTAGGTCAAGATATCTCGTGCTTCACTCGAATGACGATATTGACTTACGATTCACAACATCTAACGCGCTTCACAGTCGCGCAACCAAGTTCGCACCGTTTGCACGAGTAGCCCCGAACTGCTTTCGATCGGCGGCGTCATTCGATCGCCCGCCGGATAATCACCCCACCCTGATCGCGTCGTCACCACGAGCCAACCGATCACATCCCGCGTTAGAAAAATCTGGTGAAATCCCTGTTGTTGCACCGCCTGACCATTACGGTAGGTGCGTTCCAGCGTGGTGAAGAAAAAGCCCTCGATCGCCGAGCTATCAAACTCAGCTAGCTCCTCCGCGCCAAAGATTTTCGGATCGCTGGCAATTAACACGCGGGTGGTTCCGGCAGATCTGCCAGGGAGACGGCTACGAATCAGCGTGCGATTGTAGTAGCTCGGGAAATCGTCGAGAAGCTCACGGGCTAAGGTATTGATCTCGTGCGGACAGCTCGGCTCGGTCGTATCGCCGATTGAAGGCGAATCGCCGGTCGAATCGCTAGAGTTTGGGGCTGTATTTTGGTCTGAGTCGAGATCGTTGGCCTGGGTTTGACCCCGATCGCGAGCGGATGGCGTTACGGAATGATCGGTCGTGTTCGTATTGCCGACAGCGATCGCCGGGATACGGTCAGTCATCACATTCGCCGCGATCATCATAACTAGCGCGATCGTTGACGCAATCGGACGGACTCCGCCGCGTGCCGCCTCGCGTAACCCATGCCCTATACCTTGCTTGTCGAGCATACCGACCTAATTTAGACCACAATCATCAACACCGTTTAGCCTAGCGTTAACCGCCATCATGTTTCTGTTCCTGTCCAAGCTTTTACCGTTGTTGTCTACCCGCTCGGTCTGACCTGTCTGTTGCTGATTGCGGCGCTGATCTTGGTTTGGCGCTACCCGCGAGCAGCGGCAAGCGTCACGTTAACGGCGCTGATGCTGCTGATTTTTGCGGGTAATGGCTGGGTGGCAGCGACGGCGATCCGATCGCTCGAACGCCAATATCTCCCGACCGAGCTACCACAGGCGGAGGCGATCGTGGTGCTGGGTGGGGCGACGCGATCGCCGGAGCCACCGCGCCCGTGGGTGGAGGTGTCGGAGGCGGGCGATCGGGTGTTGTATGCGGCGAAACTGTATCGCGAGGGCAAAGCGCCGATCGTGGTGCTGTCGGGCGGGCGGATTCGCTGGCGCGGCGGGGAAGGGTCGGAGGCGGCGGATATGGCGGAGTTGATGGAGCCGATGGGTGTGCCGCGATCGGCCATTTTGGAGGAGCCGGACTCGTTTAATACCTACGAAAACGCCCGCAATGTGAAGGCAATGCTCGATCGAGAGGGGATTAAGCAGGTGTTGCTGGTCACGTCGGCGTTTCATATGCCGCGATCGATGGCGATTTTTCGCAAGCAGGGGATCGAGGCGATCGCAGCACCGACGGATTTTTTAGTGGCGGATGATTTTTTTGAAGCGTCACGCAGCACGGGTGCGGGTGCGATTTTGAGCGTGATCCCGGATGCGGAAAATCTGATGATGACGACGAAGGCGCTGAAGGAATACATCGGCGCGATTATTTATCGGGCGCGAGGTTGGTTGTAGGGCGATCAAGTTGTAGGGCGATCAATTCGTATTCATCCACAATTTTCGGACATTGCCCACCATCACGCATATACAGTCAGCGGATATAGCAATAAAAAACGGAATATCCTGACTCTATTTTGCTTTCCCCGGAACCGCGTTTCGACTCCGCTCAACGCTCTCAGTATGCTCTGAGTAGGGTGGGCATTGCCCACCCTACGAGGGGAATTCATTCGTTTCCCAAGTTCGCAAAAAATTCAACGATCGCGCGAAATATCGCCCATTCAACCAACCCACTCCCCAATCTCCACTATTCCCGCAGTGTAACCCCATAATCCACACCTGACGCACCGCCACAAAGTACGGAATCGCCGCCAGATTGATCGCCGCGATCGCCCGTTCCGCCCGATACCCCGCCAAAAACGCCTCCCACACCCGCAGCGGCAGACCATTCACTGCCACATTCCAGCGAAACACCGCCAAATCGTACGCCCGCCACCCTCGACCGCAACAGTCAAAATCAAACAACGTCAGCGATCGATCTGCGGGCTGAATATGAGCATTCCCACCTTGAAATCCCCGTGACAAAACCCCGTTTCTAAATGCTCGATCGGCCAGTTTTTCAGCTTTTGGCGCAAACGTGTTGTCAAACTCACTAACTCATCCCAAACCGCCGCATGATTCGATAAAAACGGCTGAATTTTAGATAGTGAATGGGTCAGTAAATAATCTAAATCCAGCGTAAAACGTGGTTGATCGCAGGCAAAATCATCACTTGCCCGATGTACCTGCGCGACCGATCGACCATACAGATACACATCCGATCGACGATCACCCGACTGAGCCGCGCCAGTCTCTGCGTCATAACACGGCTCCTCACCCTCGGCATAGTCAAATAACACGAGATAACGCACCCCCTCCGGCGCATCCAGCTCGCCGATCAGCTCGCCATCCCGACGCAAAATCGGCGCGGCCACCTTCATCCCTCGCGCCTGTAGGTGTCGCAATGCCTCCAACTCGTAGAGGATTTCGGCGCGGGTGCGCCAGCCGTGGCGATAGACTCGCGCGATGTAGACGATCGCCGGTGTCCGTAGCCGAAACGTATCGTTCAGACCAAGCTGAAGTAAATGGCCGTCGATCGGCGGGCCGATCGCGTAGTCCACCGCGATTTTCGCCAGCAGCGCCGGAACCGACAGAATGGAATGGGTGACGGGAAAGGCAGAATTCACCCGTATTCACCTCGGTTGTTCTAGATTTGCACTTTAGATTTGTGGTTAACCGAGATCGCCCGTGGCTTCGGATGATGCCGGTGGCGGCGTGACGATCGCTCGATCGCCTGTCGATCGAGTTGATCCCGTCGATGCTTGCACCTTCGTTGCTAGCGTCTCCAGCGATGCCGGAATCTCCGTCCCGCTCGCACGCAACGCCCCGATCGCCGTGTCGATCCACTGCACAATCTGACCCTCTTCCAAAAGCGAATTCAACACCGTCATGCCGCTCGTCGATAACATCAACTTGCCAATCTCATCCGCACTGCCCGCACCGCTTGGAAACGAGTAAATCTTGGCATCGCCCAACACTCCGGGCTGAGGGGCGAGCGCCTTCAGGATCGCCGGTAACTCTTTGACCAACTGCGGTGCAATCTCGCGGATCAACTCTGCCGCCAGGTTTGCCGTGTTGATCGCATTTCCCGCTCGGATTTTGGCCTCTTCTGCCTCCGCTTCCGCCAGGGCTTTCTCACGATTGGCATCGGCTAACGTGCGGATGGATTCCGCTTCGAGATCGGCAGCCTGTCGAGCGCTTTCCGCTTGGCGACGCCGCCGGAACACTTCGATTTCCACGACGTATTATCGGCGATTCGTTGTTTCGCCGCCTCTCGTTCCGCCTCGATCGCCACCAACTGCTGTTCCCGTTCCGCCTGCTCCAAGGCCGTCGCCGTCATCACCGCTGCTTCCGCCCGCGCCCGTAGTGCTTCCGCGACTAGCCGTTCCTGCTCTTTCTCCGCGATCGCAATTTCCGCCGCCTGTTTCGCCACTTCCGATAACTGCCGTGCCTCGGCGACCTTTGCCGCTGCCGCCATCTGGTTGGCCTCGATCGTTTGCTTGCGCTGAATTTCTGCAACTTCAGCTTCCTGCTGCTGCTTCGTCTTCGCGACGTTGAATTTTTTCTGTTGCTCTTCGAGGGCGATATCCGAGGCGATCTGCGACTCCATCACCTGCTGCTGATAGGCAATTTCCGCCATTTCCGCCTCTTGCTTCTGGGTGGATTGAGCAATTTTTAAGTTCTTTTTCTGCTCCTCAAGGGCGATCTCGGCTGCAATTTCGCTTTCCTGTACCGCTAGCTGTTTGCGGATCTGTTCCTCCTCGATCGACTGCTGCTGCAAAATCTTCGTACGTTCTTGGTTCGCCGCTTCCGTGTCCTTCGCGTCTTGAATTTCGCGGACTCGTTGCGCTCGTAACGCTTCAACTTCTAGCTGTTGCTGGAGTTGAGCATCTTCTTCATCTTGTTCGAGTTCTAGCGCTTTTTTTCGTGCTTCGATTTCCTGCTGTTTAATTTTGAGCTGTGTCGTCAGTTGGAAATCCCGCCGTTCCTGCTCGGTGGTCAGCTCGACCTCTTCTTTTTGCTGAATCGCTTTCTGAATTGTTTCGGTTCGCAGCTTCACGCCTTGAGCATCAAAAAAGTTATTGGTGTCGTAGGTGTCGCTCTCTTCAATTTCTGAAATTGCAATATTGTTGAGCGTCAATCCAACCTTTTTTAAATCCTGCTGAATTAGATTTAAAACTTCGTCAGCAAAACCTAACTTATCTGAGTCAATTTCCGCTAAGGTTTTGCGTTTTGCGGCGGCACGAATCGCGTCATCGGCGCGTTTCTCCAGGGCTTCTTTGATGTGCGCGGGGGAAATGCTGCCATCTTTGGAAAGGCGAGCCGCTGCGGTTTTTACGTCCTGTTCGTCGTGATTCACGCAGACGTAAAATGTAACGCGCATGTTGGCGCGGAGATAGTCTTGGGTGCGGACGGCGAGGTTACCGGTGCGTTCTACGTCGATCGTGATCTCACGCATCGGCACGCGGGTTAGCTCGTGGAAACCGGGCAGCACGATGCAGCCACCGTAGAGAATGACGGTGTTTTTCTTGGCGAGAAAGCCACCGGTACGCACAAAGGCTTCGTTATTCGGCGTGATTTGGTAGACGCGGGTATAAGCCCAAAAGCTAATGAGCAGTAGGACGATGATCCCCACAATGCCGATCGCTGTACTGCTCAGAATCGCTGTGGCTCCGATTTGGGCAAGTTTGAGTTCTAGCTGTGGAGCAAATTGGGTCTTTGTATTTGTGGGTTCCGTGGTTGCGATCGAGGTGACGGCGATCGAGTTGTGCGGGTGACTGCGATTCGGTGTCGTCCGCAACTCAGCGGGGAGGGATTGATGGACGGTGTCCTGGGGCGATCGGGAAAGGCCGGCGATCGGCAATGATCCGGGCAGCAACGCCAGCAGGGTTTGTAGGAGCGTAAACCAATACAACATCGATCCAAACCTCACTTATATAGCGTTGTTTTTGCCAGCAGAAGACACGCATCACGTCTCTCGATCCAACCTTAGCAAACTCGCCGATGTCCGTGAATGTTCATAAACATTAGTGAACATCACAGAGCAACAGTGAAGATCCGCCAAGCTTTGTAGCGAGGTGGTGGTTAGGGTCGCTTTAATTTTCGCGCCGATCGCTTACTGCTAGAGCTATGGCGAAATAAACTCGATTCCGGATCGATTTCTTCCGTTGCAAACTCTGGTAGCACTTCGTGAATGAACGCATCCGCTGCCTTCGATCGATAGCGATTCGGGTTATAAATCGCGTTGAGCGTCCGCGTCACCACAATTCCATCCACCTTGGCATGGTGCAGCACGCCCATCTCTAGCTCCTTCTCGATCGCCGAAACCGAGACAAACGCCGCCCCCAAACCGGCCTGCACCGCATTTTTGATCGCCTCGATCGAATTCAACTCCATCTCAAACATCAACCGCGTCGTGTCGATGCCGCTACGAGACAGCACCTGATCGATCACCTTACGAATCGTCGATTGAGCATCAAGGGTGATGAACTGGAGATTGTACAAATCCTCTTTTTCGATCACCTCCGCCTTCACCAGCGGATGAGATACCGGCAGGATGAGCGCTAACTCATCCTTGGCATAGGGGACGACCGCTAGTGATTCCTGCAAATCCGATGGCATTTCGCCACCGACGATCGCCAAATCCACTTGGCCATTCGCCACACTCCAGGACGTGCGCCGCGTTGAATGCACGTGAAGCTGCACCGCCACATCCGGGTAAAGCTGGCGAAATACACCGATCATGCGAGGCAGCAGATAGGTTCCCGTCGTTTGGGACGCGCCCACAATCAGCGTACCCCCTTGTAAATTTTGTAAATCTTCGAGCGCTCTACAGGTTTCCTGACAAAGGGTTAGCACCTTCTCCCCGTAGCTCAGGAGTAAGTGACCCGCTTCGGTCAGTTGCGCTCGCCGTCCACCCCGATCAAACAGCGGCACATCAAGCTGGCGTTCGAGGTTTTGTACCTGCAAGCTAACCGCTGGTTGTGACACGTAGAGGCTGTCGGCAGCACGCTTAAAGCTCCCTTCCGATGCGATCGCCTTCAGAATCCGGAGCTGATCTAACGTAAACGGAAGGTCAGACATAGTACGTCATTGAGCTAGGTGCGTGATGGTCGTCGGTATAAGTCATAAAACAGGGTCATGGAAGCGCCATGCCGCCGTCAAGGCGAGCCGCGATCAAGCGCGATCAAGGCAGAGCGTAGGGCTAAAGACCCACAGTATCGCCACGAAATACGGACTGAAATCGCAGAGCGCTTTACGAGGACACGCTTTCATCAGACGACACTACCACACCAAAGATATTGCTTTTGTCAACGTTTTTGTTACTGTGATTACAGAATGGGAATGAATGGATCGACACACAATTATGTCCACTTTGGGGGACGTGGACGGGAAAGAAAAGATCGTAGGTATCAATCGCCCAAATTGTGCTGTCAGATTCCGAGGCTGATCGATGTCTTTTTTCTCGCTTTTCTACCCTTGTAGCGTCGATCCCCTTTTGGTAGAATTTATCGCACACTTAAGACTAAACGCTTAACAGACAAGCCAACGTATAGTACGGTCGATGTAATTTAGATTGACTGCGATCAGACCACATCGATCGGGTCGCACACCTGCCACTCCACGGAGCCGGTCAGAGGCGACTAATGCGGAATAAATACTTCCGAGTACTGAGTACTGAGCGTATCCCTGACAAGATCGCGAACTCTAGGGCAGCATCCCAAGAGGTTGAGTTCAGCTTGCTCGAATTGAGTTGCTAGTAGACAAAAAAATCGTTTTAGAGGAACAACATGAGCACGAAGCCAGATCGCGTGGTTCTTATTGGCGTTGCCGGAGACTCCGGATGCGGTAAATCGACGTTCTTACGCCGACTGTTCGATCTGTTTGGCGAGGAAATGGTAACCATCATCTGTCTAGATGACTACCACAGCCTCGATCGGAAAGGACGCAAAGCCGCAGGTGTCACCGCCCTTGATCCGAAGGCGAACAACTTTGATCTGATGTACGAACAGATCAAATCGCTGAAGGAAGGCAACTCCATCATGAAGCCTATCTATAACCACGAGACTGGCGAACTCGATCCTCCGGAGCGTATTGATCCGAACCACATCGTTGTCATCGAAGGTCTACACCCGATTTATGACGAGCGTGTGCGCGGACTGCTCGACTTTAGTGTCTACCTCGATATCAGCGACGAAGTTAAAATCGCTTGGAAAATCCAACGCGATATGGCTGAACGGGGTCACACCTATGAAGACGTTCTTGCCTCGATCGAAGCGCGTCGCCCGGACTTTGAAGCCTACATCGACCCGCAAAAGCAACATGCAGATGTGGTCGTCCAAATTTTGCCGACGAAGCTGCTGGATGACGATAAGGAGCATAAAACGCTGCGCGTTCGTCTCATCCAACGCAATGACGTGGAAGGTCTGGAGCCGGTGTATCTCTTTGATGAGGGTTCGACGATTCATTGGACGCCGTGCGGTCGCAAGTTGACCTGTTCTTACCCCGGTATTCGCCTGTTCTCGGGTCCCGATAGCTACTACGGTCACGATGTCTCGATCGTGGAAGTCGATGGTAAATTCGACAACCTCGAAGAAATGATCTACGTTGAGAGCCACCTGAGCAACACCTCGGCGAAATACCACGGCGAATTGGCTCACTTGCTGCTGAAACACAAGGACTATCCCGGTGCAAATGACGGCACGGGTCTGTTCCAAATGATTGTCGGCCTCAAGATGCGCACCACCTTCAACCGCCTGACCGCGAAAAGCAAAAAGGTTGCCGTGAGCGTCTAAACGATCGTGCTATAGCGTGTGATGCTGCACACGTCGCGGCTTACAACCTGCGATCAAGCCATGAAAAACACCTCGGTTTTGATGATGTATTCGTCACTCAACCGAGGTGTTTTTTTCGCTCAGAAACAGGCGATTAGCGAATGGGATCGTGGACGGTGACGAGTTTTGTACCATCGGGAAAGGTGGCTTCGACTTGAACTTCGTGGATCATCTCGGCGATGCCGTCCATGACCCGATCGCGACCCAAGAGCGTCGTGCCGTACTCCATGAGTTCTGCAACACTCTTGCCTTCGCGTGCGCCTTCTAAAATGCCAGCCGAGATGTAGGCCATCGCTTCGGGATAATTGAGCTTTAAGCCTTTATCGAGCCGCCGTTCTGCAACCAGGGCAGCGGTAAAAATCAGCAGCTTGTCTTTTTCTTGGGGGGAAAGTTGCATGGCCGGTGGGGAAGTTACCAAATGCGCGGATAGTGTGCCGTTTGGCCGCGTTGGGTGGTACGCAGCAGATGCCAGACGGACGTAAACCAGTGTCGCACTTTGCTCGTCGAACGACCACGGTAACGGCAGATGATTCCATCGATCGTGGTACTGACCCCGGCTTCGGAACCATCGCCGGGATCAAGATCTTGCCATGCCGATCGTGCTGCGCTGATTAAGTCTGCGCTGGAATTGGGGTCGATCGGCGTACCCATCCAGATCAAGGTTCCGACTACGGGCATCTGGTTTAAGCCGTGGTAGCTCTGCCAGGTGTCATGGTTGGCGCGAGCTTCGCGTTCGGGCTTGTCGCTGTGCTGTTCATCCTGATCTGTGCGGGTTTGATCGGCGCTGAGATCCAGCACTTGCTGATCGATCCACAGTGGTAAGCCGTCGCGATACACCTCGGTTCGCGATCGCCAGGTTCCCCGCGCAAACCCTTCACCCCGCGCCGTTCGCCCAAACCGCACAATATCCCAGCCGCACCAGGTTGCCCCCGCCGCCAGTTCGACCCGTACATCTTGCTGAAACACCGCGCCATCAAAGACGATCGTTTCCTGGGGGAGCCATTCGAGATAGGCTCCCGGTTCGAGACGAATCGAGACCGCTTGACCGGCTTTGATCCCGTCTGGCGATCGCCGCGATCGTCCCCGGCTGCCGTACACCTTGGTCGCAGCAGGCGTGGAGATTAGGACTTGAGCATCGGGCTCTAAGTGAATGTGTTGGCTGAGGCGATCGCCGCCGACGATGCCGCCTGCGGTGTGGAGGGCGACGGTGTGACAAATGCCGCTGGCTTCGGGATAAAACGATCGCTGGACTTTGAAGGGTGCAGTCGAGCGCGATCGGAGGAGGCGGGTGCGATCGTGTTGGGCGGCGTCGCCCGGACGGTAGTGCAGTTCAAGCGTGCCGTGCCAGCTTTGGGAGTCGGTCATAAGGAAGATGAAGAAATAGCGGGAAATCCGGAACAATGCAAGGGGTTGATCCGTGGCATATTCGGAATTCGAGGGTATGATACGAAATCCGATTGTGCATAATCTTAGATCGTCGCTCTAGGTGGACACCGCACTTCGACTCCGCTCAGTGCTCATAAGTATTTTGTATTTTTCTCATATAGAACCGGATTTCGTATGACATCCGGGTGAGCCTTGATCCGATTGGGTCTGTGGTTTTGGCTTGAAGGTTGGGTCTTGAGTTTCGCCTTGGCGTTTTACCGGATGATTTTGGCCTGGGATTCCCGGTCTATGGGATCATCTCAGATATTGATCTTTCTTGTCTGATTGGCTATGGACCCCATTCAATTAATCGGCATTATTCTCGCGGGTGGGCTGGGTCTGTCAGGGATTTTTAAATTTTCCTCAGAAAAAATCATCGAAACGGGTCTACAGAAGGTGTTACACAAAGAGCGCTTGTTGACCGAAGCGGATCTGGCCTATCGCCAACGCCAACTTGAGGAGTTTTACGGCCCGCTTTACGCATCACTCAAGCTAAATTCGCAGCTCTATCCCCTGTGGCTTGAGGGGAAATTATCGGAGGTGAATGCGGAGGTGATCGATTTATTCAAGCGCCAAAACGATGAGCGATCGCCATTCTCAAAACGAAAGCTCACCTCATCGAAGGGTCGGACTATCCACCAGAATTCATCGAATACATGACCTCGGCGACGATTTGGGGGATGTACTGCACGCGATCGGATGCACCCTACATGCCGGATCACGTCGCGGCACTGACTGAGGTGAAATGGCCGCAGGAGTTCGAGGCTTACATTTATGACAAAACGGAGGAGCTGAAGCAGGAGCTAGATGCACTGCGGATCAAATATCGAGCGCGGTAGTATTGCTCGGGGTTTGCGGGGTGATGATTACGGATTGAGGGTCATGGTGTGGGCTAGGGGCGGGGCTTAAGGTATTGGAAGTAGAGGCCGCCGATCGTGCTGAGAAAAAGCAAGTAGCCGATCGCCTGGAGTTCATAGAAATGATCGCGGTAGCCCAAGAGCAATTTCAGCAACAAACCTGGAAACGCGCGATCGGGCAAAATTGCCGATAAATCCCAAAGCTGCATCCCCAATACACAGGAATCCGCCTCGGGATTGCACCAGCTTGACCACTGCGGATAAACCGATCCCGCTAGCTCGATCGCCAGATTGACATTCTTCAGCGCCGACACGACCAAACCCGCAACCACCACGAGCAAAATCACACCCATCACCTGAAAAAATTGGCGAATATCAATCCGCACGCCCCAGGCCAACAGCATCACCCCGAGCAACGTTGCCCCAGATAATCCCGCGATCGCCCCTGCGATCGGCTGCCACCCCTGGGAAAACTGCGCCGTCACAAACAGCACCGTTTCAAATCCCCTCGCGCAACACCGCAATCATCACCAGCCAAAAGATACCCCAACCACCCGCCGTCGCGTCCGTCAGCGCGGACGTAACCGCTCCGGTAATTTCGGTTTTGAGCGATCGCGCCTGCCGCGTCATCCAAACCAGCATCCAGCTCAACATCGCGATCGCAAACAGGGAAAAGCTTGCTTCCAAGGCTGGTTTGACGATCGCCATCTCCGGGCGATCGCTCGCCTCGATCGCCGCCAAGCTGCCGTACAGGATAACCCCGATCGCCACACTCGCCCCCACCCCAGAGACCACCCCCGCCAAGACCCAACGTTTAAGCCGCAACGCCTGAGCTTTTTGGAGACACGACAGAACAATTCCCACCACCAACGCCGCCTCAAAGCCTTCGCGTAACGTGATCAAAAAGGTGGGTAAAGCCGCCGTGAGATTCGCAGTTAAAGTCATGGGAAAATCTCGGTAGTTTGGAAACCCTGCTACTTCAGTGCAGGGAGGAAAAACGCCCCGCGCAGCTTTAGCTGCCGTGACTCAACACCAATCCGTTTGAGCGACGAATCAGCGATACTTTC
>JAAUPN010000180.1 GCA_012033105.1 Coleofasciculaceae cyanobacterium RL_1_1 | reverse complement strand
TCAGTCGAACGATGGCACCGAAAAATCAGAAAACCTGATCGCAGGATAGCAGTCTCAGGCGATCGCGACCGGGTTGGAGGATCGCGCGATCGCTCGACTCGTTAACAGGGTAATCGAGGCTCGCTTTCTCTGAGCTGAAGCGCCGAGGGTGTAGCTCGCGCTGAGACTCTAGCTGCTCGTCAGTTTAGTCCAATAGAGATCGTAGAGTTCTTCGATTTCGATCGGAATGGGCGTCAAGCCTTCGGAGTAAGTCAAGGTTTCCTCTGAGGGAAAGAGGCTGGAATTTTCCTGGACATCCGGGGGCAGAACTTGAAACGCAGCCTTATTAGGCGTTGCAAAACTTAAACGTTCGCAGGTGCGGGCGGCGACTTCAGGTTCGAGCATGAAGTTGAGCCACGCATAGGCCGCATCGGTGTTGGGAGCCGTTTTGGGAATCGCGAGCGCGTCAGTCCAGATCGAGGAGCCGCTGCTGGGCAAGGTGTAGATTAGGTCAGAATTTTCCGCCGCGACTTCGTTGGCATCGGCGGAATAACACATGGCAATTTTTAGATCACCCGTGAGAATTTGCGGTCGCCAAGAATCCGACTCAAACGAGGCGATCGCCGGTTTGAGTTCGACCAATCGCTCATATCCCTGACGAATTTCCTCCGGATTGGTCGTGTTGTAGGAATACCCCAGGGATTTAATCGCCGCGCCGATCACCTCACGCGGATCATTGAGCAGGGTCATCCGTCGGAAGAGCTGGTCTTTATTGTCCCAAAGGTAATCCCAATCTTTGGGAGGCGGTGAAATGACATTTTTGTTGTAAACCAAGCCGGTGGTTCCCCAACTGAGCGGTAAGCTGTGTTGGTTGTTGGGGTCGTACTGCGGATTGGCAAACTTACTAAACAGGCGATCGAGACCGACGAGGCGAGCATGATCGAGTTGCTGCACTAGATTCAGCCGCACCATCTTTTGCAGCATGTAATCCGACGGGTAGATCACACTATAGGCTCCGCCCGCTCCGGCCTGAAGCTTCGCGAGCATTTCCTCATTCGAGCTATAGACATCGGCGATCACACGCACGCCGGTTTCTTGATAAAAACTGTCGAGCAGCGCGTTATCGGTGTAACCCGCCCAGGTGTAGATATAGAGCAGACCTGGATCGGTGCGGACGGTGGTTTGAACATTGGCGAGAGTCCAGCCACAACTGGAAAGGGCGACGCCGGAGGCCGCGCCCAAAGCCGCGTTTAACAGTTGGCGGCGTGTGAGATGTCCGTGATCACGGGAGCGTCGAATGGGTGGCACGAGGGTTACGTGAAAAATCCAGGGGCGTGAAAAATGTTGGTGAGTTTACCAGGCTTATCCAGCAGCAAGCGCAAGGCTATGGGTTGGTGACCAGGAGACAAATACGGGGGTATTGAGAGCCGGATGCTCGGCGAGGTTGCTGGGTTGGCGTACCGTCAGTACCGCGCCGGAGGTGAGCTTGATCGTGAACTGGATATGGGTTCCAAGGTACATCGTATGAGCCAGCCGCCCTTCAAAGGTGTTGTGCGTAGTCTCGGTGGGGTAGAGGTGCAGGTCAATTTTTTCAGGACGGACACTGACGACCACGGCGCTACCCCGATCGAGCCGTTCGGTTTGATCGGCCTGCGAGCGATCGACCAATAATTCCAGTCCGGCATTGGTGCGAATCACCAGTGCCGTTGCATCACAGCGCTCGACATGGCCTTCAAACAGGTTCGTATCCCCAATAAAGTCTGCAATAAATGGCGTTTTGGGCGCATCGTAAATCTCTTGGGGAGTGCCGATCTGTTCGATACGACCATCGCGCATCACGGCTATGCGATCGGACATTGACAGAGCTTCCTCTTGGTCGTGAGTCACCATCACAAAGGTCACACCCAAGTCTTGATGTAGGCTCGATAGCTCGTACTGCATTTGTTTGCGCAGCTTGAGATCCAACGCACCGAGAGGTTCATCTAGCAGCAACACCGCCGGACGGTTGACCAACGCACGCGCCAGGGCGACCCGTTGGCGCTGACCACCAGAAAGCTGTTTTGGAAAGCGACTTGCGAGGGGTTCGAGTTTGACCAGTTCCAGCACTTCATCAACACGGCGTTGAATTTCAGCTTTGCTCAAATTCTTTAAACGCAAGCCAAACCCGATGTTGTCGCGCACATTCATGTGGTCAAACAGGGCGTAACTCTGAAAGACCGTATTCACCGGGCGACGGTAGGCCGGAACCTGGGTCATCGATTGTCCACGAATCATGACTTCGCCAGCGGAGGGCATTTCAAACCCGCCAATCAGTCTAAGGGTCGTGGTTTTGCCGCAACCGGATGGTCCGAGGATGCTAAAAAATTCACCGCGTCGAATCCCAAACTCGACGCCCCTGACAGCAGTTTCGCCGTTAAAGACCTTAAACACTTTTCGCAGTTCAACATCGAACTCGGACTCGCGTCCGGTGAGGTCGGCATTCGGAGGGGCGGTCTGCAACATGGGGCGTTTTCCCGAGAGGGGTGATGCGCGTGGTTGAACGAGGTGGGGTGACTGGGTGCTGTGACGAGTGTGGGGTTAATCTGTAGATTAGACTCGATACAGAACACGCTGCTTTCTGTCTAGCTGTCTAGATTCGGTCTAGATTTGTCTAGATCTACCATCCAGATTTAGGCTCCAATCTCCAATCATTGTATCCATGCAATGCCCGATCGTCGCCTGTTGATCTCGTATTTCAGCGAGGCGATCGCCATCCTTTTACACACAAGATGAGATTTGATCGCACTTTCCACCTAAAATTTCAGCCTAAGATCTGCGCCATGTCACCACACGAAACACCCATCCCCACCACAATTTAACCGACTGACATCGTGCATTAGACACCAGGATTAACCTCTTGGGATCACTCCCTGAAATCAGACCGTATGATTAGCCCCTGTGATCACGATCTCTAGTCAGACCTGGCGTTCGGATCGTTTCTTTCTGCCCCGTTTCTCGCTTTTCCTGCCCACTTCTGATCCCCCCTATTGCCCGTGACCCTCGCTTCTCCCCCTTCCACGTCTCAATCCGCTCCACGCGGAACCAAACGCACGGTCGGTCAGTCGTTTCAGGCGATCATCATGATGTTCGTGATCACGCTGATCTTGGCGGGGGCGATCGGTGCGCGTCTGGTCCAGCTTCAGCTGATTCAGGGTAAGCGTAACCGTCAGTTGGCCGAGGAAAATCGCATCCGTCTTGTGCCAGCCCAGCCGGTTCGCGGCAATATTTTTGATCGTTATGGCAAAATCCTCGCCAGTTCCAAGCTGTCTCGATCGGTATTTCTCTGGCCTGCGACCCATAAACCCGAGGAGTGGCCGCAGCACCTCACCCGTCTGTGCCAAATTCTCGATACGCCCTGCGATCGCATCCTGGGTCGTCTCGAAAAAGCGGGCTACAATTCGCCGCTGCCCATTCGGATCGCCCGCAATCTGAATGACCAGCAGGCCACCGCACTCCAGGAATACGGCGAAGAGCTACAGGGTGTCGAAGTGGGCATTGAAGCGATTCGGATGTATCCCAATGGTGAGCTTGCGGCGCACGTGTTGGGGTATACCGGAGAAATCGATGAGGAGAGCCTCGACGACTATGTCGATCGCTACGAATTTGAGGTCAACAAGCAGTATCGCCTGGGTGACATTGTCGGCTTGATGGGCGCGGAGGCGGCGTTTGAGTCAATTCTGCGGGGTGAGTGGGGTGGTCAGCAGGTGGAGGTGGACAGTCGCGGTCAGGTGATTAAAGTGTTGGGTGAGCAGAAGACCCATGCTGGAGAGGATGTAACGCTGACGATCGATCTTGAATTACAGAAAGCAGCAGAAGCGGCACTGGGAGATACCCAGGGATCGATCGTGGCGATCGACCCCAACGATGGGGCGGTATTAGCGATGGTGAGTCGTCCCGCCTTTGACCCGAACCTCTTTTCGGAGGCGATCGATGAGGCGAAATGGCAAGAGCTTCAGGGTCGAGATCACCCCTTCGTCAACCGCTCCTTGCAAGGCTTTCCGCCTGCCAGTACGTTCAAAATTGTCACAACTACCGCTGCGATCGAGTCGGGGGCGTATCCCGCCAGTACCGTCTTACCGACCTATCCCTACATCATTGCGGGCGGCATCCAGTTTTGGGATTGGAATAACGCCGGTTTTGGGCCGCTGAGTTTTACCGGAGCGATGGCCTGGAGTAGCGATACATTTTTCTACCAGACGGCACAGAAGATGGGCGCACAGCCGCTGATTCAGTGGACGCGCAAGTATGGTTTTGGTTCAAAAACCGGTATTGAAATCGGCGTGGAAGAGTCCGCCGGTTTGGTTCCGGACGATGCTTGGAAGCGTGAAAATATCGGCTATGGCTGGTTTCAGGGCGATACGATCAACATGTCGATCGGTCAGGGATTTTTGCAAGCATCACCGCTGCAAGTCGCCGTCATGTTTGCGATTCCGGCGAATGGGGGCGATTTGGTTAAACCACACCTGTTTTATGATCCGAGCCAAACGCCCAGCATGTGGCGCGAATCCTTGGGGATTGCACCTGATACGATCAAGGTGATTCAGCAAGGATTACGTGAAGTGATCACCTATGGAACCGGAAGCGGCATCAATTCCACCAACATTCCCCCATTTGCAGGCAAGAGTGGCACAGCAGAAGCGCCGCCTTTCGAGTCTCACACCTGGTTTGGTGCTTACGCACCGATGGATAAACCGGAGATTGTGGTGGTGGCTTTCGGTGAACACTCGGGTCAAGGCGGGGGATCGTTCACTGGGCCGAAGGTTAAGCAGGTGTTAGAAGCCTATTTCGCCCAGAAAAAAGCCGTGCGAATGGTACACCTCTCCCCACCCCAACCCCGACTCCAACACCCACCCCCGCGCCCCAATAATCTTCCGGTCAAGTGCGGTCTCTCTCTGTGCAATTGTTTGTATTCTCTGGTTTTCATGACTGCTGACTCTTCTCAAACCTCTCTGTCTTGGTGGCAAGCGTTTCGCCGTGCCTTTCGTCGCGACGTGCTGCCGATTTTGGCCGATCTGCGCTTGGCGATCGTGCTACTCCTAACGATCGCCGTTGCCAGCATGAGCGGCACAGTGATCGAACAGGATCGCAGCCTCGAGTTTTACCAAGCCAACTATCCCGAAGATCCGGCGCTATTTGGCTTCCTCACCTGGAAAGTGCTATTGGCGATCGGTCTCGATTCCGTGTACAAAACCTGGTGGTTTTTGGCCTTGCTCGTTGCCTTCGGTACAACCTTGACCGCCTGTACCGTTGCGCGACAAATCCCCGCACTCAAGGCCGCACAAACCTGGAAATTCTACGACCAACCGCGTCAATTTCAAAAGTTAGCCCTGAGTTCAGAGTTGCCGCTGACGGCTACGGCTGTGAGCGATGCTGAGGGAGCCGCGCCGCTCGATCGACTCGAAGCGCTGCTCGGCGATCGGGGTTATAAGGTCTTTCGCGAGGGCGATCGGGTCTATGCCCGCAAGGGTTTAATTGGGCGCATCGGGCCGATTATTGTCCACGCGAGTATGTTGCTCGTGTTGTTGGGGGCGATTACGGGTTCCCTCACGGGAGTTGTCGCCCAGCAGATGATCGCCGATGGGGAAACGGTTCCCGTGGAAAATTTCATCGATATCGGCGTGCTGTCGCGTCCCGATCGCTTCCGTGGTTGGTCGATTCACGTCAATCGCTTTTGGATTGATTATCTGCCCAACGGCGCGATCGATCAGTTTTACTCGGATCTCTCGATCCTCGATGCGGACGGCAACGAGCAAGAGCGCAAAACCATTTTTGTCAACGAACCGCTGCGCTACAACGGCGTTGTGCTGTATCAAACCGACTGGTCAATTTCCGGTATTCGTGTCCAAGTGAATAACAGTCCAATTTTCCGCTTACCGATGGCTCCCCTGGAATCGAAGGATCGCCTCTGGGGAACCTGGGTTCCGACGAAGCCGGATATGAGTGAGGGGGTGTCGCTGATTGCGAAGGATTTACAGGGGACGGTGTTTATTTACGATTCGGAGGGCAAGCCGATCGCAACGGTGCGATCGGGCAGTGAACTGGAAGTGAATGGTGTCACCCTGAAATTTAAGGGCATCCTTGGCAGCACGGGGTTACAGATCAAATCTGATCCTGGAATTCCGTTGGTGTATGCCGGGTTTGGCCTGCTGATGTTAAGCACGCTGATGAGCTATGCCTCACACTCGCAAGTGTGGGCGCTGTCGCAGGCGGGCAAGCTCTACGTGGGTGGGCGCACGAACCGGGCTCAGGTGTCGTTTGAGCGGGAGACGATCGACATGCTCGATCGCCTGACTTCCACAACCGCTGCGACCAAATCGACCTGATCTGGGTCAACTGGCACAGGCGTAACACCGCAACGAGAGGTTGATGGTGTTACGCCACACCCGGAAAGCTGGTCACTTCCTCGATTTCGAGATCGGGAAAGCTGTCTACGTATTGAATCGTGAAATCGGGAAACGAGCTGACCTCCTGCCATTTGCCACACCGATCGGGAAAACGATTGACCCACTGCACGTTCAAGTCTGGAAAACTTGTGACCCGTTTTACTTTGAGATCTGGAAAGCTATCCACGATTTGCACCTTACCGTAAAGGGTGATGCCATTCAGGCTGCAACTGGCGGCATCGACGGCGATACGCTGGGAACTCATTTGGGGAGCAAGACCCCATGCCTGGACGCGAGCGGCGATCGTCACGATCGCCAATGCGGCTAGAGCAAAACTCAACCACACAGACCAATGATGACGGCGGGATAGTCGGAAGTTCATAGGAGGAAAGGGGGGAGTCTAGACGGTTGAATCGTGGGCGACAGCAATGCGTGTTCTAACTAGCCTGTGTTACGGATCATTTCTAACGGATCTGCGAATGACGAACGGTTGATTGCCGCCCCCGCATTGCTTTTGATGCGTATCGCTCAACAGAAGTTCCATCACCTCGTAAGCTAGGCGACATCACCCCAAACGAGATCCTCGTTCCCCACTACACCTTCCCATGTTCCAACTCCCTAAACCCGTCTGGATTCTCAGTACGGGGCGTTTCCTTTCGGAAATCGGCACGGGCTTCACCGTGTTTTATGGCCCGATCGTCTTCGTCAACCAAATCGGACTAACGGCCACGGATGTCGGCGTCGCGGTGGGTGCGGCCTCGATCGTCGGGATTTTTGCCCGTATCCTCAGTGGATCGCTTTGCGACTCGCGCTGGGGAGCGAAACGAACACTCTTGCTGTCGGGGCTGATTTCAACGATCGGCTCTTTTTTGCTAGCGATGACCCACGATTTTCCCTCCCTGCTACTCGGTCAAGTGTTTGCGGGTGCGGGCTTGGGTTTCTACTGGCCTGCCTCGGAAGCGACGATCGCCGCCACCGCCCGCTTTGACCAACACCGCGACGCCTATACCTTGGCACGGTTCGCCGACAATCTCGGTCTTGGGGTGGGTGTCATTGCCGGAAGCGCCCTGGTGTCGATCGATCGTGCCTATCAAGTTTTGTTTGCGATCGATGGTATTTCCTACCTCATGTTTACGATCATCGCCGCGATCGCTCTGCCCTACATTGCCCGCATTCGTCACGATGACACCGCCGAACATCCTGTGCGGCGCTGGTTCAAGGCTCTCGGCGATCGCGTCCTCCTGGTCTACCTCGCGATTAACGTCGCCTTTACGGTCTACGTCTCCCAAGTCCAGGCCACCCTACCGCTTTACCTCAATAATATTGTGACCACGGTTTCGGGCGTGTCGTTTCCCACCGAGGCGATCGGCGCCTTGTTCACCGGTCACATCATCCTCTGTGCCGTGCTGCAAATCCCTGTGTCACGAGCGCTAAAATCCCTCGATCACGTGCGGGCGCTGAGTGTGTCGGCGCTGGTCTGGTGTGTCGGGTTTGTCAGCTTGTGGGGACTGAGCGTGCTGCATGTCACGCCATTGGTGATCGGAATTGCAGGATTAACGCTGTTCGCGATCGCGATCGTGGCCTATACCCCATCCGCCTCGGCCTTCGTCGCGTTGCTGGCTCCGAATGAACTGCGGGGAATTTATCTCTCGCTGAATTCTCTCTGCTGGGCGGTGGGATATACGATCGGGCCACCGCTGGGCGGCATGGCGATCGATGCGGGTGCGAATTTTGCGATCAACTATTGGCTCATCCTGGCCGGGTCAAGCCTGGTAATGCTGGTGGTGTTGTATCTCCTGGGTCGGCTGGTTTGGCGATCGCAGCAACGCCAGCAACCCTTAACCCCAGCGACACCAGCGACCCAATCCAATCCAAATTCCTCCAATTCACCCGATCATGTTGCGAAATAACGATTTCCGGTGAAGGTCATGGGTTATCGTTCCCTGACGCAAGCTCATCCCAAATGCGTCAAAGTCTCACCAAGTAAGCACTTGCACGATCAAAAATCTGCAACGATCGAGTCGTTGTGAGTGCCACAAACTGTTACATAATAATCATTCGTTTGTTCTCTGGAGAAACCATCGTCATGGGCCGCGCAAAAAAAGCTATTCTCGCCTACTCCGGCGGGGTCGATACCTCGGTTTGTATTCCCTACCTCAAGGAAGAGTGGGGCGTTGAAGAAGTGATTACCTTGGCCGCCGACCTCGGACAGGGCGAAGAGCTTGGCCCGATCAAGCAAAAAGCGCTCGACTCCGGCGCGAGCATTTCCCTCGTGGCGGACGTAACGAAGGAATTCATCGAAGATTATGCGTTCCCAGCGATCCAAGCCAACGCACTTTACGAAAACCGCTACCCGCTTTCGACCGCTCTAGCGCGTCCGCTAATTGCCAAAAAACTCGTGGAAGCAGCGGAAGAGTACGGCGCGGATGCGGTCGCGCACGGCTGCACGGGTAAAGGGAACGACCAGGTGCGCTTTGATGTGGCGATCGCCGGTCTTAACCCCGACATCAAAGTCCTGACCCCGGCGCGGGAATGGGGCATGAGCCGCGAAGAGACGATCGCCTACGGTGAAAAATTCGGCATCCCCTCGCCGGTGAAAAAATCGTCGCCGTTCAGCATTGACCGGAACTTACTCGGTCGCAGCGTTGAAGCAGGCCCGCTCGAAGATCCTTG
>JAAUPN010000349.1 GCA_012033105.1 Coleofasciculaceae cyanobacterium RL_1_1 | reverse complement strand
TTCTCCCTGGCTCGCCACCCTGCTCTATCCCCTCGCCAACCGCATCGTCCTACCCAGTTTTTTTCATCGCCTTCACATCACCGGCCAGGAAAATCTCCCCACCAATGACTGTCCGGTCATTCTCGCCCCCACCCATCGATCGCGCTGGGACCCGCTGATTGTGGCTCATGCCGCAGGTTACCCCGTCACGGGTCGCCATCTGCGTTTTATGGCCTCGGCGAATGAAACCACGCGCGGTCTCCAAGGTTGGCTAATTCGTAAACTGGGGGCATTTCCGATCGATCCCAAACAGCCCGGTGTGGGCAGCCTCCGTCACGGCCTTGAGCTGCTGCAAACCCGCCAAGTGCTGACCATTTTCCCCGAGGGCAATCTTTACCCCGGCCCCGAAACTCAAACCCTGAAGCTGGGACTTGCGCGGCTCGCCCTCCAAGCGGAAACGAGCCAAGCGCGGATGAATGTGCGGATTGTACCGATCGGGTTGTCCTATCGTGGCACTTAACGTCAAAACGCCGCCCGAGCTGGGGCTGCGATGTACACGTGAACATCGGTGAACCGATTTTGGTGCGGCAATATCACACCGGGTCAATGCGGCGCGATTCTTACCGGTTAACGATCGATTTGCAGCAGGAGTTAGATCGGCTGAATGGTTGTGCGATCGAGCAACCGATCGCCCTGAGTGCTTAGTGCTTCTATCTTTAATTTTTCGCCGATTCGTCAGGAATTGGCTCGGGCGACAAACCATCGGGATCGATCGCCAGGATCAGATCACGATAGATTTGAGCCTGATCGTAATTGCCAAGACGGACATACTGTTCGCCCAGTTGCCACAGAGCCTCGATGTGGTTGGGGTCATTGTGGATGACACGATTCAACTCAGCGATCGACTCCAGCGGGCGATCGAGCTGTGCCAAGGCCAACGCCAAGTGATAGCGAGCATCAAGATGATTCGGATCGAGATCCAGGCAGATGCGATAGGCCGCGATCGCCGCATCGACATCACCCGCCGCTGCATGGGCGACACCGCGATCGAACTGAATTGCGGGCAACCGATCCAGATCCGCCGCTTGCAATGCCACCACATCCGCCATCGCCTCATCGGGTAGCACGTACGATCGACCCAGCAAGGCGCGATCGTCGGTTAACACCTCGGGGAACGTCATCCCCGGCAACACCACCACCGCAAACACTTCCTGTACCACCGCCTCAAACCGCAACAGAGCCACCACCTGCCCTGTCACAATATCCACCACCCAGACACCACAAAACCGCTCGGCCTGCTTCGCAATCTCAATCCCGCTAAAAATCGCACTTTCACGCACCTGGGACAGACCAATAAAGGCAAAATTACCGTAAAAATCAAGGCCACGTGTAAAGCCCGGTAAGCACGCAATATCGGTCAGCTTGCCCGTATGCAGATCCACCGTCGAGAGCGAACCGCGCCCCGATTCCAACACCCACAGCCGATCGCGATACCACCGGGGCGAGTGGGGCATCGACAGCCGATCGGCGATCCGCTCATTATTGCTGATGTCCATCACCATGCCACCACTGGCCTTTTGTTTACGCCACCCGGCGGGCGTGTCGGTTTGACCCAGGGCGGTGACGTAGCGGGGCTGCCCCTCGCGCAGGGCGAGACCGTTGAGGTGACAGCGATCGGTCAGGTCATAGCCAGTGATGAAGGGGGGACGCCAGCGAGGGACAAAGCTATGGGTCGTGTCGAGGGTGCAAAGACAAGAAAATCGGGTATTAATAAACCATAGCTCGGGGTCTAGGGGATCGTGGGCTGGGTTGGTCGGGGTGGAATTTGGGGTGGAATGCGCGATTTGATCGGTGGTGGGATCGGTGGTGAGATCGGTGGCGGGATGGGTGGAGAGATCATCACAGGTGATGTCAGCGTAAGCCATCTCGTGAATGTCGATATCGCCGGTGTAGTGGAGCCGACGGGGTAAAAAGCAAGCGTCGTGTTGCCGATCGGGGTGGCTCTCTGGTGGGGTTAACTGGCGGGTCACGGCGGGAACATTCCGCAATTCCCAGATTTGATGATTGGTTCCGATCGCCAATTTTTCCGCTCGTCTGGCCATGCCCATCGGTCGCTCAAAGGGTCGAAAGTGGGTATTGAGTTGGCCGCGATCAGCACGGGCCAGGATCAGCTTATTCGCTTGATAGGTGGAAATCGCGAGGGAGATACCGCACTGTTCGAGCAGGGTGGGGAAGGTCGTACTATGGACGCTGCGCAGTTGTTCGGGATTGGCAGGCGTGGGGGAATCGGTCATCGGAGATTGGATACCAGGCAAACGATCGCAAACGGAACTGACGGCAAGACAGGCACGCTCAGTCACTTCAGCTTGACACTTTCAGGGTTCGATAGAGTTCGATCGTTCCTGATCGTTTCCGATTCAGCCCGATCGTTGAGCAACAGTTTCTAACGCCCGAGGAGCCGATCGCGTAAAATCTTCACCCGATCGCGCAATTTGGCCGCGTCCTCAAACTCAAGATTTTTCGCCGCCTCTTTCATTTGGGTTTCGAGCTGCTGGATTAAATCCGGGAGATTTTCTAGGGGAATGTCGTCAGCGTGGTCGATGACTGTGTTGAGTTCGGACGCATTCAGGCGGCGCGAGACATTGAGAAAAGCGAGGATTGAATCATCGCCTTTTTTGGCGATCGACTGGGGAATAATACCGTGCTTTTGGTTGTAATCAAGCTGAATTTTGCGACGGCGATCGGTTTCGCCGATCGCGGCTTCCATGCTTTTTGTGAGGCGATCGGCGTATAAAATCGCCTGTCCGTCCACGTGTCGCGCCGCCCGTCCGATCGTCTGGATCAGCGATCGTTCATCCCGCAAAATCCCTCTTTATCAGCGTCTAAAATCGCCACGAGTGAGACTTCTGGCAAATCCAAACCCTCACGCAGCAAGTTGACACCAATCAGCACATCAAATACGCCCTTGCGTAAATCTTGGATAATTTCGATCCGATCGAGCGACGTAATATCGGAATGTAAATAGCGCACCTTGACGTCGCGCTC
>JAAUPN010000179.1 GCA_012033105.1 Coleofasciculaceae cyanobacterium RL_1_1 | reverse complement strand
CTGCGACCTCTTAAGCCGCTTCCAGTGGAGCCATCGTTAAGCCCTCGCGTTTAAGCTGCATGTGATAAAACTCGGCCTGCTCCAACGGCCCCGTCCACACCGTCGCCGCTCCCTCAAAATGCACCTGATTCGTCAGTTCCCACGCCCGATCGGGATTCATATTCGGCACGTAGGTCATCAAACAATGGGACACATGCTGAAACGTATTGAAGTCGTCATCGAGAACGATGACTTTGTAGTTGGGGTAGGGCTTGCGGACGGTGCGCTTGGTGGTTTTGGGTGTCCGTAGGGGGGTCGTAACGGCAGTCGTTGTAGCGCAGATGTCCATCACGGGGTGATCGAGGTTGATCGCCAGAGTCGCCGAACTCGCCGGAGTCACCGAACTCGCCGAAATTGTCGTCGCAGAACTCGAACAGAGGGTAACGGTCATAACGAAAACACAGACGTAATACTTTAAGATGTCACTTCGTTATCAAAAGAATGGGTCTAAAACCTCGCCCTTTTAGGGAGACTTTTATAACAAGTGTAGTAGCATAAGGATATGATAGTGCACGAGTTCAAGATCAAGGCTAAACCCGTTCAATACAAAGCGATTGACGAGGCGATATTGACTGCTCAGTTCATCCGCAACAAGTGCTTGCGCTATTGGATGGATAACAAGGGTGTGTCGAAGTACGACCTCAACAAATATTGTGCTGTATTAGCGAAAGAGCATAGCTTTGCCAATGAGCTTAACTCAATGGCACGTCAGTCCAGCGCTGAACGTGCATGGAGTTCTATTAGTCGCTTTTACGATAACTGTAAATCTGGCAAGCTAGGAAAGAAGGGGTTTCCAAAGTTCAAGAAGCACTCCCGATCAGTGGAGTACAAAACTTCTGGATGGAAACTTCTAGACCCTAAACAGATTCAATTCACCGACAAAAAGGGAATTGGCAAGGTCAAGCTAGTTGGAACTTGGGAGCTGTCTTTCTATTCGGTTGATCAGATTAAGCGAGTTCGGCTAGTCAAACGGGCTGATGGTTACTATGCTCAAATTTGCATCAATGTGGATGTTCGTATTGATGTGGAACCGAGCCAGAATGCTATCGGATTAGATCTGGTGCTGAAGTATTTCATCGCTGACAGCAAAGGCAATACTGAATACTGTCCTCAGTTCTATCGCAAAGCAGAACGGCATCTGAACCGAGCCAACCGTCGCAAGTCGAAAAAGTATCGTCAAGGCGCAAAACCTCAGTCGCATAACTATCACAAGGCAAGAAACCAATATGCCCGTAAGCATTTAAGGGTAAGTAGGCAGCGAACAGAATATTGCAAGAGATTGGCATATTCCGCCATCCAGTCTAACGACCTGGTAGCCTATGAAGACTTAAATGTGAAAGGGTTGGTTCGTAATCGGCATCTTGCCAAGTCAATTAGTGATGCAGGATGGTCAACATTCAGACGATGGCTTGAATACTTTGGTGTGAAGTATGGGAAGGTTACGGTTGCCGTTCCTCCCCACTACACCAGTCAAGAGTGTTCAAGCTGTGGTCAGATCGTGAAAAAGTCTCTATCCACTCGCGCTCATCTCTGTGAATGTGGATGTGAATTGGACAGAGACCATAATGCTGCTATCAACATCTTGCAACGTGGCTTAAGACAGTACCCAGGGGCACTGGGAAACTTAACGCTTCAGGAGACAGACCCTCTAGCCGTGTTGGATACGTCCTGCACTGTTACGGTCCGTCGGTGAATGAAGAATCCCCGTACCTTCAGGTCGGGGAGTGTCAACAAGTACCTACACCCTTACCCGGAAGACTCCACGTCGTGAAACGCTGCGTCCTGACTGCACCTGCAAAGATTAATCTCTACCTAGAAATTATCGGCGATCGCCCCGACGGTTTCCATGAGCTGGCTATGGTCATGCAAAGCGTGGCCCTCGCCGATCAGATCGAGATTGTCTTACGGACGAGCATGGCTCAGTTTACCCAACGAATTCAAATTCGATGTAATCATCCGGACGTGCCGACCGATGACAGCAATCTGGCGCATCGAGCGGCTAGTCTGCTGTTAGATCGATTCCCGGATCAGTTTGCCCACCTGGGACTGATTGAAATTACGATCGATAAGCAGTTGCCGATCGCGGCGGGACTGGCGGGGGGTCGAGTAATGCAGCGGCGGTGCTGGTTGGTCTCGATCTGTTGGCCGGTTTGGGCTTAACTCAATCGGAGCTATGCGAGTTGGGTGCGGAGATTGGCTCGGATATTCCGTTTTGTGTGATGGGTGGCACGGCGATCGCTACGGGGCGCGGCGAACAGGTTGTCTCGATCCCGTCACCGCAGGGGCTTTGGGTTCTGCTTGGTAAGTATCGCCATTTTGGTGTATCGACGCCGTGGGCGTACAAAACGTTTCGTCAACAGTTTTCCGATCACTACGTTTCCGATCCAGTGGGGTTAAAACAACGGCGCGATCGCGTGCATTCTGGATCAATGGTCGAGGCGATCAGCCATAGCGATCAGGCAGTGATTGGTCAGCTTCTCTATAACGATCTAGAACGTGTGGTGTTGCCGGTTCATCCTCCAGTGGCGACGCTACGCACGGCGATGGCGGCGGGGACGGATGGCCAGGGGGCGGATGTTTTGGGGGCGATGATGTCGGGGTCGGGGCCGACGGTGTTTGCGTTGCTGGAAACGGAGGAGCAGGCGTTAGGCTTGCGCGATCGTGTGCAGGCGATGTTAGATGATCCGGATCTGGATCTGTGGGTAACCCAATGTTCACCCACCGGCATCACAGTCATTGAGGCGTGATCGACGCGGCGATCGCCTCCCGAAATTGGGATCGGTTCTAGTTGTATTCCGGTGGTATGGTGATCGAACGTCTGGATTGGCACTTGATCGCGTTGGAACCCCTCAATGGGTGCGAGAGAAATGCCATTTCCAGATCGATCCCGAAATGATATTTGTGGAAATGTGTGCCACGATCGGCACCAAAAGATTACCCGTCGCGATCGCGCTATAGCCCAGCATTGCACCGACACAGCCTGCCCAAAATGCGTACGGCCAATATTGTCGCCCGCTGAGATGCATCGCTCCAAACGCTACGCTGGTTAATCCAAGTGCTAGCCCATCGCCCCCCCAGCTCGGTAGCAGCACTCCACGGAAGAGCAATTCTTCGCTCATCCCTGGCAAGATGCCCAGCCAGAACAGATCCGGCCAACGTAGCGGACGAACCACCAGATCGAGATAAAACACCGTACTGAGACGATAGGCAGGCCAAACCCAATACAGCAGGCCACTCAGGGCGGCAATGACGATGCTCAAACCAAAGGCTAAGGGCAGCAAATCTGGCTGCCAATCAATCGGAAACAGTGCGACGTTGCCCACGTACATCCAAAGCTTCGAGAGGCCGAGGAGGAGGATCGCTGTGATGCCCATCGAGATCAGCACCTGCGATCGCGACAGTGACTTCAGTTCAGGTGGGGAAGATTGAGGCTCTCTCACGTTAGGCGGGGAAGGATAGAACAGCGGATCGCGCACGACAAATCCGGCGTGTCAGGAGGATTTAAGACCTGGCTGTAAACCGGTTTAAAAGCCGAGTTTAGTCTGCCATTTGCACACGTCGTAACTCAGTTTAGGTTGACGATATCCGGGCGATCTGTGGTGATATCCGACAGTTCGGCTTAAGCGACGGATAGGCGGCGGCAGTGAGCGCGATCGGTGTGATCCCCGCGCGATGTGCGGCGATCGCCCCGATCGCATCGAGATACGATCGAACACGCACCGCGCTGATCCCGACCGATTCCGGTGAGACTTGCATCGTTGTCCGGTTGTCCTCAACGGCAATGATCTGCGTGGTGGCACTCAAGCTCAGAACCGCACTACCGCCACAAGCGGAGGCTGGCACAATCAGGCTATCGATCTCTTCAGCCCACAGATCGCCCGTGCGTCTAGGGTGACCTGCGATCGTTGGGATCACAAACTGCGGGGCGCGGCTCAAGCCGACAAGGACACAGGGCAAAAAGGTATGACCGAGTTCTTCGGCAGCGGCACGGGGCGACAGTGCGGGATCGGGATCGATCGCGGCCAGTGCGGGGGCATGGGCGGCAGGTAAACCCAATTCACGAACAATGAGATGACTGATCACGGCTTCGGCTCCGCGATCGCATCTACCCCGCAGCCGTGGCGATAGTCCGCCAGAGCGTCGGCATCTTCGTCGGGAAAGCGAGCGACAATCGCGATCGCGTTCGCCTGGGCTTCTCGTCGTAGCCGATCGGCTGCACGCAACAGGCTGGCGGGCTGGGCGATCGTCCCCCAACTCGCGCCACTATCGGCGGTGCGAACCGTAACCCCGAGCGGTTGATCGGTCGTCGCGATCCCCACAATTTCGATCCCCAAGGTAGCGCGGGTTGCCTCGATCGCCTGGTGGTGACGTAAACGTAAATCCGGCTCGATCGCCGCATCGAACACCACGCCGATCCGGTTACGCCAACTCGAACGGAGTCCCCACGCTCCCGCCGCAAACCGATCCAGACCGTAGCCTTCCACATAGAACAGGTTCGGGTCGTTCCAGTAAAGTTGAGCGCCGTTGAGGACATTGGGATGGGTGATGACCCGATCGCTGATCTGCATTAGGGCGCGGGCGATCGGCATCGCATCCCCGGCATAACCGCCGATCGCCGCCGCGATTCCCGTCGGGACGATTAAAACAGTGGTGTAGGGGCGTTGGTGTTGGGTCACAATCTCAGCGTTGCACACGCTCCATTGAGTCAGAGTTTGAGCGCATTGATCTTAAATCACGGAAATCATGAATCTTCGAGGATGTTTATTGATGCTCAATGATGGTCAGCGATGCCTGAATGATGTCTGATGACTTAAAATCGTTCGCCCGATATTCACCGCGACCTACTTTTTACGCAGGTAAACCGTTAAGCCTTCCACCTTAAGACCTCGTCCTCGCGTACCGCAATAATTGCCGCTAGACTGCTGCGGTACATCGCCCACATTTTGCACATGCGCCGAATAGGTCAGCTCATAGTGGGTCGCTTCTGTCCCACTCAGCCGCATCGCAAATCCTTCAACCGCACGACCTTCACCACGCGTTCCGGCATACTGACCGTTACTCACCCAAGCTAGGTCACCCTTTCCGGCCACGTGTGCCATGTACTCGATCGTCAGACCTGCGATCGGACTCACTAAAGCTACACTCAAGCCTTCGATTCCGAGGGACTGACCCCGTGTTCCGGCAAATTCCCCCGCACCAAACTGCCGATCGCCAACATTTTGGATATGAACCCCGACCCGTAGCGGCACAAGCTTGGGATCAGTGGTCTGAATCCCGACACTCTTTGCACCAAAAACGATCGGTAGCTCGGCGTCAGCCTTAGTTTTGCCTGCACGTTCTGGCAGAGGAACGCGATCGCCCCAGAGAAACACATCTTCATCCGTCTCACGTTCGCTTGCCTTCGGGGCAATCACAAACTTACCGCGCGACACCGCCACCGCGATCGGCGCACCAAACACCTTGGTGAGCAACGTTTGCAGATTCGACCATTGCGCATCCGACAGGGTTTCCCCAGCTTTGACTGCCTGGAGCAACTGCGCCACAGGATGCTGACCATTCACTAAACTCTGTGCATCTTTCGAGAGCGCACCATTCATGGTTTCGACTTCTTTGCGAAACACACGAACTTGCTCTTTATAGTCCTTGAGTGGCGCAAATTCTCCCTGATCTTCGTGCTGGAGCGCCAGAAATTGATCGAGTACGGCTAGGGCTGCCGCTTTATCCCCGTGTTGGCTGGATGTTGTCAGCAGCGTCCGAACCTCGGCGAGGGTTGTCGTCTCGGCGATCGTTGGGGAAAGGGCGGCCAGTTGGGTACAGAGCGCGTTGAATTGATCGAGCAATGCGGCAGAATCGAGGGTCATGACTAAGGCTGTGGCGATAACAGTCGAGAACGAAACAGCGGAAACAGCGGACGATTCGAGCCATGACATCATGGCCTGAGTGTCTCACAATGGCGCGGAAACACGATCGAGATGGGTTCGCAGGGATCACCGTTGTGAAACGGCTTAATGCGAATCCAGCGGAGCGTTTCCGACATGATATTCTAGCCCGTCATCGTCGTCTGCCCTGTGAAATCGGTCTATCTGCTGTCTATTTCGACCCACAGCACCAGTGTGGGGGGCGGTTTCAGGTTCAGGATGGAGACTGAAGATATCCAGAGATCTCCAGGCGTCATATCGCACGGGCGATCATCGTCGCGGCTGACCGCCAGGACTGACGCAGAAGTCCGACTTCTAAACGAAACGTCGTCGTTCTAACTCTCAGAACACTGTGAGAAGTCGGACTTCTAACACCCCTTGCGTAAGTTCTGACCGTGCTAGCGGGTCATGGCATCGACCCAATCCCAACTGCGCATTTGATCAACTTCGTGGTAACTGGTGAGTTCAAAACGCAGGGGCGTTAAAGCAATATAGTTATGCTCGATCGCCCAGACATCGGTGTGCAAATCGTCGGTTTCACGTCCATCATCCACGTCGGTTAACACTTCGCCCGCAAGCCAATAATAATTTTTACCGCGTGGATCGGTGCGCTCCTGAAAAACATCGGAATAACGACGAATTCCCTGCCGTGCCAGCTTGACCCCGGCGATTTGATCCTGTGGTATTCCCGGAATATTCACGTTCAGCAAAAACGACTCCGGTAAGGTTTGGCCGACAAGTTGTGACATTAGCCGCGTGGCAAAGGCCGCAGCGGCAGTGAAATCCGGCGAGGTGTAGTGGGCGAGGCTGAGGGCAATGCTGGGAATGCCTTCGATCGTGCCTTCCATCGCCGCTGAGACCGTGCCGGAGTAGAGGATATCAGTGCCGGTGTTGCCGCCTTGATTGATCCCAGCGAGGACAAAGTCCGGAAAGCGATCGAGTAGAGCGCCCAGAGCCAGCTTGATGCAATCTGAAGGCGTCCCGGAGCAACTCCAGGCCGTGATCTCTGGATGAAAAACGCCTTCGACTCGATTAGCACGAATCGGCTCATGCATCGTCAGGCTGTGACCGGTGGCCGATCGCTCGCGATCGGGACACACCACCGTCACCTCATACCCGGCGATCGCCATCGCATTCGCCAGGGCGCGAACACCAGGGCAAAGATGCCGTCGTCATTACCGATCAGAAGTCGTGCGGTCATAAAAATCGTGTCGTTGCCATGCAACAGGCTGAAACAGCCTTTCTGTTATAGATCGCGATCGACCCTCGCGACGGTATCCGCGCCGGATTCTGTGTCTGATGTTGCGAAACGGTGTTGCTACAGGGGATTAGTGATCCGTGTAGCCATCGGCGTAGGTCATGACGCAGATGTTGTGATACCCGGCATGGTAGCCACAGGCGACACCCGTGACGCGATAGTCCGGTTTCAGCAGGGTTTCACGGTGGCCGCGATCGGGCACGCCATCATCCACCAGCAACATCAGCACATGCCACTGCGCCGTATTGACTGGATCGTACTGATAGCTAATATTTTCGCCCTGAAGATCCGCGATCGTGCCGTAACGTAGCGCCCGCTCACGGGGCAAACTGAGATCGGTTCCCACATGACCGACCATACCGACAACGCCCATATCCTCAACGTGATCACGGGCGGCTTGTTCGAGACCGACGGCGTAGTCGAGCGTGGGAAGCGGATCGGTGTTGCGTAGCACCTCGATCGCCTCATACACCGGTGTGACACCCTCCTGTGTTTCATACAAAAAGGCAATTTCCGCCAGTTCGATTTGGTTGCCGTTGTAGCGATCGAGCAGGGCGACCAGTTCTTCAGCATAGGCGGTAGGGTTCGATCGCATCCGATTGGTTTCGGCGACGATCGCTTGGGCATTGGCTTCAGGCGAAGCGGGCGGATTGGCGAGGTTATAGCTGAGGCGATCGGCTGGGTGAGCGGATTTGGATGGTTGAGGCGGTGTTGGGTATCGGGTTCTTCGGGAGTGGTTGACCCGGCTAGAGGTCGGTCTGACGGGGGATTTTGGGTGGCGGAGAGGGTCTCAGTTGCCGGTTTTTCGGGTTCAGTGATAGGCGTAGAGGCAGGTGCAGTCATCGGTTCAGTCACCGGTTCAGCCATCGGTTCAGTCACCGGTTCAGCCACTGGTTCAACCATCGGTTCAGCCACCAACTCGACCGCCGCTAGATTGGGATCATCCGCAATAAACTCCTCCGCCACGGAAATCGAACAGATCACGTCGCGTGAGCTATGGGGCGCACAGCCGACACCAATCACTTGAAATGCTGGGTCGAGCAGCGCTGTCTGGATCGATCGCAGCGGATCGCCATCATTCACCACCCAGGCCATCACGATCGCCGCCGCACTCTGACGCTGATAGGCATCAATCCCAAAGCCTTCACCCTGACGGCGTCCATAATTGCGGGTGTAGTAACCTTGGTCGTTGCCCTGGTGGTCAGCGCCACCGCGTAGCCCCCGCAATCCCATGACGGCAACCCAGTCCTGGACGCCGTAGGTTAACGCAGGCGAAAGACTGAGCGGCGATCGGCGATCGAGTTGTCGCAGGGTTGCGATCGCTTCATCCAGTGCGGCCACTCCTTCGTAGAGGGCGATCGCCTGTTCCCCGGGCAAACGCAAGACAAAACTACCGCGTTCAACATGGTAGTAATCCCGCTGGGTTTCCAGCCAGTCGGCATAGCCTGCGGGATCTTGGCGCAGTTGGTTGAGCTGATCGAGATGGCACGTTCAAGCTCGGTGGCGCTGCGATCGTTGCGGGCGATCAACCGGGTGGGGGCGATCGGTGGTGTGCTGGGGAGAGCCTGGGCGATCGGGGTGATCGGTTGAAGGGGTGTAAGGGTCATCATGGAGGCGAACGTTAGCGCACCGAAAATCGGGAGCCAGCCAAGCCGATGGGATCGCAGCATACATCTGGAGTGGGTAGAATTGCGCCCTCTCTATTCCTGCTCTGCCAAATCACCCAAACTATCCAAACTTCATATAGTTTCACGCAGATCGCTTAGGACACACGTAACACAAGCATCCTGCTTGTCCTAGAGCAAGCTAGAAGCTTGCGCTACGTGAAACCGCATTCTGTCCTAATGACAACGCGAGAAACTATAGCTTCAAGATTTTAAGATTTTAGGATTTT
>JAAUPN010000348.1 GCA_012033105.1 Coleofasciculaceae cyanobacterium RL_1_1 | reverse complement strand
CTGTTTAGTTTTCTCACTGCTGCTGCCGCGCATCACCCAGCGCCTGGGTTGTCGCACCACTCATGTTCTCAGCTTGCTTGCGGGCGGCGTCGGTTTGCTGAGTCTTGGTCTTGTGCCGAGAGCGGGCTGGGTGTTAGTGCCGATGCTGGGCTTTGGTATCGCTTGGGCGAGTACGCTGTCGATGCCCTATGCGATGCTGTCGCCCGTTTTGCCTCAAGGCGATCGCGGTGTCTACATTGGTTTATTTAATGCGTTTATCACGATTCCCCAAATCGTTGCGGCTTTGGGGTTGGGTTGGGCGATCGAGGTTTTGTTTGCAGGCGATCAGCTCATGGCTGTGATGTTTGGTGGTGTGGCGCTCCTGATCGCGGCGGGATTGGCCGCTCGTATTCGTCTAGATACACCCAATGAAGGCGCGATCGATCCCGTATCCGGTAGGGCGAAACCCTCGGCGAAAAAGTAGCCCTAGGGTTGACCTTTTCACCTCGATCAACCCGCAAATTAAGCCCTTGTGTTGCAAGCTAGAGCCTGAGTCTGGGTCTTTTGGTGATCAATCACACAATCGAGCCACCCCTTAGACCCATACATTACTCATGTAGGGCATTGGGATGGTGCAGACGAACCACCTCACGATCGCCACCGCTCACGATCCGCTCAACTCATCCTTGACGGCATGACCTGGACGTGGAAGCCGCCCAACCGGTTGACCCGTAACCCAATATCCATCCATCGGATTTTGCCCCACAGCATCAGGGTGAAGCGGTGTTAGCAATTCCTGACACTAGCGAATAAAGCGTTGCTGTGTTGCCCGCTTCCTCGTTCAATTAACGATCCGCCTGCATAATCCTCATGCATAATAAAGCACTAATCGTTCGCGCGGTTTTGCTGCCTGCCGCCCTGTGTCTGTCGCCGTATGAAAATCCTTAAAATCCTCACGCTACGCGGTCCGAATTACTGGAGCATTCGTCGCCCAAAACTCATCGTGGCTCGTATCGACCTCGAAGAGTTTGCGGAACGCACGACGGACACAATTCCAGGGTTCTACGATGGTCTCGTGCATCGTCTCCCTAGCTTGGTTGAGCATTTCTGTTCGCCAGGACATCGGGGTGGCTTCCTCAAGCGCGTCGAAAACGGGACGCTCCTCGGACACGTCACCGAGCATATCGCGCTCGAACTGCAAGAACTCGCGGGGATGTCAGTCGGCTTCGGTCGCGCACGGAGTACATCGGAACCGGGTGTCTACAATGTGGTCTTTGAGTATCAGGACGAGCGAGCCGGACGCTATGCCCTGCGTGCTGCGGTGCGAATGTGTCAAAGCCTCGTCGAAACGGGACATTATCCGGATGCTGAATTTGACCGCGATCTCGAAGATTTACGCGAGCTTTGGGCAGAAGCCGCGCTCGGGCCGAGTACGGAGTCGATCGTCAAAGCTGCGGAAGAACGCGGCATTCCGTGGAAGCGCCTGAGTGCGCGATCGATGATTCAGCTTGGGTATGGCTGTCATCAACGCCGTCTTCAGGCAACCTTGAGCGATGGCAGCAGCATTCTTGGGGTGGAATTGGCCTGTGATAAAGAGGGGACGAAGATGCTCCTCGCCGATGCTGCGATTCCCGTACCGCGCGGCACGGTGATTCAATACCTCGAAGATTTGGAAGAGGCGATCAATAGCGTTGGTGGCTATCCGATCGTGATCAAACCGTTGGATGGTAATCACGGACGTGGGATTACGATCGACATTGATAACTGGGAAGATGCAGAGGCGGCCTACGATGCCGCCAGTGAGGAATCGAAAACGCGATCCGTGATCGTTGAGCGTTTCTATAACGGGTCGGATCATCGTGTTTTGGTCATCGATGGCAAGCTCGTTGCCGTGGCGGAACGGGTTCCCGCTCACGTCGTTGGTGATGGCCGATCGACCATTTCCGAGCTAATCGAAGAAACCAACCGCGATCCGCGACGTGGCGATGGTCATGACAATATCTTGACCCGTCTCAAGCTCGATCGCATCAGCCTGCAACGGCTCGCTCGCCAGGGTCTACGCCCTGACAGCATCCCCGATGACGGCGAAATCTGCTACCTCCGAGCTACGGCAAACCTCAGCACGGGTGGTATCGCCATCGATCGTACCGATGAAATTCACCCCGAAAACGCCTGGATTGCCCAGCGCGTCGCCAAACTGATCGGCCTTGACATCATCGGCATGGATTTCGTCACCACGGACATCTCCAAGCCCCTCCGCGATACCGATGGCGTCATCGTCGAGGTCAATGCTGCACCGGGATTCCGAATGCATGTTAGCCCTAGCGAAGGCAAATCGCGCGACGTGGCAGGCGCAACGATCGACATGCTGTTTCCACCCGGAACCCCGCACCAATGCCCAATTTTCTCCATCACTGGCACCAACGGCAAAACCACAACAACCCGCCTGATCGCTCACCTCGCACGGCAAACCGGCAAATTGGTCGGCTACACCACCACCGATGGAACCTACATCGGTGATTTTCTGGCCGAAGCAGGCGACAATACCGGGCCGCAAAGTGCGCATCTGATTTTGGGTGATCCGAGCGTCGAAATTGCGGTGTTGGAAACCGCTCGCGGCGGCATTGTGCGATCGGGTCTTGCCTTTGAACGCAGCGATATTGGCGTCGTGCTGAACGTTGCTGCCGACCACCTCGGCCTCGGTGATATCGACACGATCGAGCAAATGGCGCAAGTG
Source organism: Coleofasciculaceae cyanobacterium RL_1_1 (assembly GCA_012033105.1). GTDB lineage: Bacteria > Cyanobacteriota > Cyanobacteriia > Cyanobacteriales > Geitlerinemataceae > RDYZ01. The sequence continues at coordinate 321 of JAAUPN010000348.1, read as the reverse complement.
AAAGGCGTTGTGGCTGAAACCGTGAGCCGTGATGGTTATGGCATTCTCAATGCCGATGATCCGCTGGTGACCGCCATGCAGGCATCCGTACGCGGTAAAACGGCCTTCTTTTCAATGAACCCCGAGAGTGAGGTGGTTCGCAATCATGTCGAGCAGGGCGGCATGGCAGCAATCTACGAAGATGGCTGGATTGTCATCCTCCAGGGCACTGAACGCATCAAGGTTGAAGAAGCGGTCAATGTACCCCTAACGCTCAAGGGATTGGCTCCCTTTATGATTGCCAATGCGCTAGCGGCAACCCTCGCAACCTATGCGCAGGGT
>JAAUPN010000347.1 GCA_012033105.1 Coleofasciculaceae cyanobacterium RL_1_1 | reverse complement strand
TGCCAGGACGCGTTCAACTGTTCGGTTGCGGATTTGATGGAGGCGGCATCGGATCCCTTGAGAGCCTCCTTAACGGCCGCAATGGCGGCCTCAATCTTGGCGTTTATCCGTCGTCCTTAAATTTGTCGGCATTGTCCTTGAGCATTTTTTCAGACCGATACACGGCGCTGTCGGCCTCATTGCGTGTTCGATGTCTTCGCGCCTCTTTCGATCTTCCTCCTCGTGAAGTTCGGCGTCCTTCTTCATTTTATCCACTTCATCCTTCGACAAGCCGCTGCTGGCGGTGATGGTGATTTTTTGTTCCTTGCCGGTGCCGAGATCTTTGGCGTTGACGTGAAGGATGCCATTGGCGTCGATGTCGAACGTGACTTCGATGTTGGGACGCCCCGGGGTGCGGGCGGAATATCGGTTAGCTGAAATTTGCCGATTGTTTTATTGTCCTTGGAAAACTGGCGTTCTCCTTGGAGGACATGGATTTCGACACCGGGTTGGCTATCAGCGGCGGTGGAAAAAATTTCAGATTTACGGGTGGGGATCGTTGTATTTCGATCGATCAATTTGGTGAAAACTCCGCCCAGCGTTTCAATGCCAAGCGATAGCGGAGTGACGTCGAGCAGGAGCACGTCCTTGACATCGCCTTTGAGCACGCCGCCTTGGATGGCGGCGCCGATGGCGACGCTTCATCCGGATTGACGCCTTGGTGGGGGGGCTTATTGACGAGTGCATGAGCGGTTTCGACGACTTTGGGCATGCGGGTCATACCGCCGACCAAGACGAGTTCATCGATTTGGGATGTTCCGAGGCCGGCGTCATCGAGGCAACTTTTTACGGGGCCGATCGTGCGTTCGAACAGGTCATCGCACAGTTGCTCCATTTTGGATCGGGCGAGTTTGAGGCTGATGTGCTTAGGGCCATTGGCATCCGCGGTGATGAACGGAAGATTGATCTCGTATTGTTGAGAGCTTGAGAGGGCGATTTTGGCCTTTTCGGCCTCTTCCTTGATGCGTTGGATGGCATCAGGTTGTTTGCGCAAGTCGATTCCCTGATCTTTTTTAAATTCGTCAAGCACCCAGTCGATAATTTTATTATCCCAGTCATCGCCGCCCCAGGTGGGGTGTCCCCCTTGGTCGCTTTGACTTCAAAGACGCCGTCGCCGATTTCAAGAACAGAGATATCGAAGGTGCCGCCACCGAGGTCATAGACCGCGATTTTTTCGTCCTTCTTTTTATCGAGACCGTAGGCGAGAGACGCGGCGGTGGGTTCGTTAATGATGCGCAGGACTTCGAGACCCGCGATTTTCCCGGCATCCTTCGTAGCTTGGCGTTGGGAGTCATTGAAGTACGCGGGCACCGTGATGACGGCTTGGGTAATTTTTTCACCTAAGCGGATTTCGGCATCCGCTTTGAGCTTGGAGAGAATCATGGCGGAGATCTCCGGGGGCGTAAACCTTTTGGGTTTCCCGTCCACTTCGATTTCCACGGCAACGTCGCCATTATCCGCATTAACGACCTTGTAGGGCACACGTTTGATTTCCTCTTGAACCTCATCGAATTTGCGTCCCATGAACCGCTTAATGGAGTAGACCGTGTTCCGTGGGTTGGTGACGGCTTGCCGTTTTGCGGCATCTCCGACGAGGCGCTCACCGGTTTGGAGAAGGCGACGACGGATGGGGTGGTGCGTTTGCCTTCGGAATTTTCCAATACCAGAGGCTCACCGCCGTCCATGACGGACATACAAGAGTTTGTTGTGCCGAGGTCGATCCCTAAAACTTTTGCCATAAATTCATTCCAATCTTCAAAGTGTCATCAGATCAAAAATACCGTTGCGGTTGACATCTTAAAGCATGAGTGATGCCATGAGCGTAGTGTATATATAACTACTTTATTAATAACAGTTTACATGTTTACTGTCCATCGATTAACAAGGGTTAAACACGAGTAAAAGTGTCACAATGACGCATTCAGTGATGGGAATTGTCACACCATTGATCGCGGGATTTTGGATTTGTGGAACTGAGATGGAGTTAAGAATTTGAAGGAGTACTTGATTGCGGGCCGCGTTTGAGGAAAACGGAAATAATTGAAATATCGGCGGGTGTGACACCGGAGATTCGTGAGGCTTGGCCTAGTGTGGCAGGTCGGATTTCGCTGAGTTTTGAGCGAGCTTCGGAGCGGAGGCTTGGGATGGCATTAAAGTCGAACCATGTTGGAATTTGCTTTGATTCTGTAGTTCGCAGTCGATCCACTTCAATTTCTTGCCGAGAGATATAGCCGGCATATTTGATTTCAATTTCAACCTGATCGACTATTTCTTTGTTTAGATGTGGATTCTGGTTTGGCAAATCAACGTAATGGTTTTCTGGTCGCTTCAAGATTTTGAGCGAGAGTTAGAGTGCCATTGCGTGTTGATTCGAGACGATGGATTTCAGATCGAATGGAAGCCTGCTTTCTTTGGAAATGAGTGTAATTATTGGTGGACAACAACCCATATCGTATCCAATTTGACTCAATCTAGCGTCGGCATTGTCTTGGCGTAGGAGCAATCTATATTCGGCTCGTGAAGTAAACATTCGATACGGCTCAGAGGTTCCCTTCGTAACTAAGTCATCGATTAGCACTCCGATGTAGGCCTGGTCACGACGTATGGATACGAGAGGTTTTCCTAATACTTTGCACGCAGCATTCATGCCCGCAATGATCCCTTGAGCTCCTGCTTCCTCATAACCTGACGTTCCGTTGATTTGTCCGGCTAGAAACAAGTTTTGACAAACCTTAGTTTCCAAGGTGGGCTTGAGTTGGGTTGGAAAGACAAAATCGTATTCTACCGCGTATGCTGGACGCATAATTTCTGCATTTTCACATCCCAAGATCGTGCGAACAAGTGGAAGTTGAACGTCGTAAGGTAGACTAGTAGAAAAGCCGTTGACATAGATTTCATCGGTGGCAATACCTTCTGGCTCAAGGAAAATTTGGTGTCCGGCCTTCTCCCGGAAGCGAACACTTTGTCCTCTATCGATGGGCAGTAGCGCGGTCCGACGCTCTCGATCTGGCC
>JAAUPN010000178.1 GCA_012033105.1 Coleofasciculaceae cyanobacterium RL_1_1 | reverse complement strand
TCCCTTCTCCTTCCTGGAGAAGGGGCTAGGGGATGAGGGCGATCGCAACACCCAAACAGCCGCCAAAGAACAACTCGAAAACCAAATACTCGAACGCCTCGTTAAACTCAACGCCCAACGCGCCGAAGAAGAACGCAACGGCCTCATTCGCTGGCTCCGACCCGACTACCAAGCCCCCAGCCAAACCACCAACCAAACCACGATCGACGGCATCGACACCAACGACGAAACCGCGATCGCCCCGCCCGAACAACAAAAATGGCCGAATAACTTCAAAGACCAACTCGCGATCGTCCGTGACCTGCTCCGCACCCAAGGCAGCGAATGGACCGAAACGCAAATTTCCGCCCAATTCAAAGGCAAAAAACAACCCGGCGCGATCGGCCAAGTTCTCGACATTCTCGAAAACCTGGGTTTGGTTCGCCACGACGATCGCGATCGTCAAACCGTCTGGTACGCCGCCGAACTCCAACAAACCGCCTGAATCTAGCCAAGGCCACCGATCGAGGCTTAACAGCGATCGCGCCACAGGGCATAATAGATAGGTTTTTCCGAAAAAACGTCCAACATTCCCGTCACCCCGGCTCGATCGCCGGATCGAAACCGTCATGCGAACCCACTATTGCGGCACTCTACGTAGCGAACACATCGGCCAAACCGTCACGCTTTGCGGTTGGGTCGATCGCCGTCGTGACCACGGGGGCGTGATTTTCGTCGATCTGCGCGATCGAACCGGCGTCGTGCAAATCGCCAGCGATCCCGAACGTACGCCCGAGGCGTATCCCAAAGCCGATTCCCTACGAAATGAATACGTCGTGCGCGTCACCGGTCGCGTCTCCCAACGCCCGGACGAATCGCTGAACGACAAGCTACCGACGGGCGATGTGGAAATCTACGCCGAGTCGATCGAGCTGCTCAATGCCGTCAGCAAACAGCTCCCGTTTCAGGTCAGCAGCTCCGATACGGAAAACGTCCGCGAAGATCTGCGGCTGAAATATCGCTATCTTGATCTGCGGCGGCAACGCATGGCGGGCAACCTGAAGCTACGCCATGACGTGATTAAAGCGATGCGCCGCTTCCTTGAAGATTGCGAGCAATTCATCGAAGTCGAAACGCCGATCCTGACCAAATCCACCCCCGAAGGCGCACGCGATTACCTCGTGCCGAGTCGCGTCAATCCCGGCGAATTTTTCGCGCTACCCCAGTCGCCGCAGTTGTTTAAGCAGTTGCTGATGGTGTCGGGTATGGATCGCTACTACCAGATCGCCCGCTGCTTCCGTGACGAGGATTTACGCGCCGATCGTCAGCCCGAATTCACCCAGCTCGACATGGAAATGAGCTTCATGGATCAGGATGAAGTCCTGACGCTGAATGAAGCCCTGATTGCTCATATCTATAAAGAAGTGCGCGGCGAAGCGATTGCGTTACCGTTGCCGCGCATCACCTACGCCGACGCGATGGAGCGTTACGGCACCGATCGCCCCGACACGCGCTACGGCCTCGAACTGGTCAACGCCTCGGACATCATGGCAACGTCGGGCTTTAAGGTATTTTCCGGTGCGGTGAAGTCCGGCGGTGTCGTGAAGGTGTTGCCGATCCCCGGTGGGAATGACGTGATCTCGAATGTGCAGATCAAGCCCGGTGGGGATTTGTTCAAGGAAGCGACCGAAGCCGGGGCGAAGGGTTTGGCCTATATTCGCGTCAAGGAAAACGGCGAAATTGATACGATCGGCGCGATTAAAGACAACCTCAGCCCCGAGCAAAAACAGGAGTTACTCCGCCGCTGCGGTGCGGAAGCGGGTCACCTGCTGCTATTCGGCGCGGGCGATACGGCAACGGTGAATAAGGCGCTCGATCGTCTGCGTCAAGTCGTCGCCCGTCGGATGAATCTAATCGACGACAGCAAACATAACTTGCTCTGGGTCGTGGACTTCCCGATGGTGGAATGGAACGCCGACGAAAACCGTTACGAAGCCCTACACCACCCGTTCACCGCACCCAATCCCGAGGACATGGCCGACCTGGCCACCGCTCGCGCCGTGGCCTACGACATCATCTTGAACGGCTACGAAATCGGTGGCGGTAGCTTGCGGATTTATCAGCGTGATGTTCAAGAAAAAGTGTTTGAGCTGATTGGCTTATCGGACGAGGAAGCCCGTGCGAAGTTTGGCTTTTTGCTCGAAGCCTTTGAGTTTGGTACGCCACCTCATGCGGGGATCGCCTACGGTCTCGATCGCCTGGTGATGCTGCTCGCGGGTGAGGATTCGATTCGCGATACGATCGCCTTCCCCAAAACCCAAAACGCAAGCTGTCTGCTGACCGAGGCTCCAGCCGGTGTGGATCAATCTCAGTTGAAAGAGCTGTTCATCGCTTCGACTATGTGCCAAAAAAAGACGAGAAAGAGGACGCGAGTAAGTAGATCGGGAAAAGTCGGACTTTTTAAAAAGTCCGACTTTTGGGGTTGCGTGATTAACTGGCGAGCTGTTTGGCGACGTCACCCAAGACGGAACCGAGGAGAGACATAACATCGAGGCGGCTGAGTTTTTCTTTGCCGCTAGCCATTTTGTCTAAGGTTCCGTGGGCGAGGACTAGCGGAATTTTGCAGAACTGCAAGGCGGGGCCTTCGGGGAGAGCAGCGGTGTATTGGTCGGCTAATGCCAAATTGTGTCGCGCGTAGGCGTCCATGTCGTCGCGTGTCCAGCCTTCGGGATAGAAGCTAACGCCTCGATCGCGATCTTCCTGGGTGTTGCGTAAAATATTCACGGTTTGCAAGCCGCGACCAAAGCCGATCGCTTGGACGCGATCGGTCGGTGTGCCATCGTGCCACGCCCATAGATCCGAGAGCAGCAACCCCACCGATCCGGCCACGCTAAAGGTATAGGTATCGAGATCCGTCGGCGTTGCGATCGTCCAATTCACCTCCGACCAGTGCGCCATGCGATCAGCCATGCTCGCCGTTGCTTCCCAGATGCGCGGCCCGATCGAATCCGGCGCGAGTTTCGCCCATTCATCGATACGTAACGTCACCTCGGGTAATACCGCCTCGGCGCTACCCCAGTTGATCGAGAAATCATCGCGATCGCGATCGCCCGTCCCCGCCTGAAGCTTCAGGCTTAAGCGTCGGAGTAACGCGGCTTTGACCGTACCCTCTAAATCGGGGTGATCTTCAATTTCATCGATCGCTCGCATACAGAGATAGGCAGAAGCGACGGCCTCTTTCAATCCCTCGGGTAACAGCGCGATCGGGATATAAAACGTGCGGCTTGTGGCCTTCAGCACGCTCATGGCTCGATCGCGAGCGATCGCTACGGTTTGACTCATCGAAATAACTCCTCTCACTAGCTAACTGGACGCAAAATAGCCTCACAGTGACTCAAGGATATACCGCATCCCCAGATTCGCTGTAGTGCAAAATTCTTCAGAATATCCCCGCAAAATGACAGGAGAGGAATGAGATTCTATCTATGCGAGAGTCCACAGATAGCGCACAATGCACTAACGGTATGAATATTTGAGCCGATCGTCATCTATGAGGAGAATGAACCGCCACCAGTAAACTGAGATCCCTCAATCCCGATAGAATGAAGACAGCTTGCCCGTCGAACCTTGATAATTGCCCAATCCTCCCCGCAATCCGCAGACACAATACACACGCCAAACAACGTAGAAAATGAACGCGGGTTATGTTTTGATTTTAGCGACGCTCGTGCTGGGCTGTGCGATCGCCACGGCGGGCGATCGTATCGGTACAAAGGTCGGCAAAGCCCGCCTGCGCCTGTTTAATCTGCGACCCCGCGAAACGGCAACGCTGGTCACGACGATTTCCGGTGGACTGGTGGCAGCATCGACCCTAGGCATTCTGCTCGCGATGGATAAATCGCTACGCACCGGGCTATTTGAACTCGATGAAATTCAAGCCGAACTCAGCACCGCACGGGCAGAACTCGATGCTACAGCGCTAGAAAAGCAACAGGTCGAAACCGCCCTCGAAGACTCACGACAGGCACAGGTGAGCGCCCAGCGTCGCCTGAAGCAGCTCGATCGCGATCTCAAAACGGCGGCCTCAGAGCTGGATCAAGCCCTGGAGAAACAGACGATCACCGATGAACAACTGGCCGAAACCGAAGCGTTGCTTGACCAAGCTGACAAACTCCGAGCCGAGTCCGAACGGGAGATCGCCCGGATTGAAGCGGAACTGAGCACGATCGCCGATCGCCAAGCAACGCTACAGGCCGAAATCAGCACACTGCAAGACGAACGCCGCCAGCTCGTCGATGAAACCGCCGCAACCCAAGCCCAACTCGCAGAACGCGACGCCCAACTTCAGGAAAACCAAGCTCGCCTGGATGAACAAGCCCAGGAGCTGATAGAACGCGAAGCCCTACTCGCCGGACTCCGCGCCCAACAATTAGAGTCCGAAGCCAAGCTGCAAGAACTCCGGCAAAACATCCAGCGCTTTCGGGAGCGGCGGATCGCGATCGAGCAGGGGCAAATCCTCGCCTCCGGTTTATTGCAGGTCATCGAACTCGACGGGGTGGATGAAGCGATCCTGGCGCTACTTCAGCAGGCGAATGCAATTGCAGCGCAACAGCTCGGTGTGGATGTGGAAGACTTGCCGATCGTCAATGTGAACCGCTTGGATTTACAAGCCCTGCGCGATCGCCTGAGCGATCGGCGTGAATACGTCGTCCGTGTCCTCTCGACTGGGAATTATCTCCTGGGTGAAACCAGCGTCCAAGTCTTCGTTGAAGCGATCCCCAATGTGTTACTGTTCGCTGCCGATGAAGCCATCTCACGTACAACCCTCAAGCCTAGGGATCTCGAACCAGAGGCGATCGTCCAGCAACTGTACTGGGTGATCGAAGCGGCACGGTTTCGCGCCCAGCGAGAGGGCATCTCGGTCGGTCAAGTGCGGCTTGGTGATGGGCGACCGGAAACCCTGGTCGAGTTTGTCTCGGCATTGGTGGATCTTCCCGGTACAGTCGAAGTCCAAGCCGTCGCCTCGCGCGATACATTCACCGCCAGTTCATTGATCCTCGAATTGATCGTCGTTCAAGATGGTCAGGTATTGCTTCGCACCCAGGCGATCGCCAACGATAACACCAACGAGACAGACATCACACCGCCGTAACACTCGATCGCCACAAAAAACACGAGCCGCATCATCCCGAAGGATTACGCAACCCGTGTATTCATCTCGTCCTTGAGGAGCCGAAGTTGTGCGACTGTAAAATTCAGACGACAACTCGGCGATCGCGATTAAACCGGCCTACGATTAGGCTTCCTCTTTGTACTTGCCGCCTTTTTCGGGATCAGACCAGTCGCAAGCATAGCCCTTGGTTTCCGGAACATACTGGTTCCACGGAACCGGCGTCACCGGTGCATCGGTTTCGTAAACGATGTCAAACATGCCATCATCACGAACTTCGCCAATCCGGACGGTCTTTGAGATGTGGTGGTTTGCATTCATCGTCACCAAACCTTCCGGAGCATCAAAGGTTTGACCATAGGCTGCATTCCGTACCGCTTCGAGATCGTAAGCGTCGCCCGCTGCTTCTGCGGCTTGCTTCCAGAGGTAGACCATGATGTAGGCCGCTTCCATCGGGTCGTTGGTGACGCGATCGTCGCCGTACTTCGCTTTGAAGTCCGCGACCCATTTTTCATTCGCCGGAGACTCGACAGTTTGGAAATAGTTCAAGGCCGCGTAGTGACCCGTGAGGTATTCCGGCGTAATCACGCGGACTTCTTCCTCTGCCACCGACACCGACATTACCGGGTACTTATCCGGGCCGAGACCCGCACCTTGGAGTTGTTTGAAGAAGGCAACGTTGCTGTCACCGTTGAGGGTGTTGAAAATTACACCACCATCAGGAAGTGCCTGTTGGATTTTGGCGATAATCGCTGTAACTTCCGTGTTACCGAGCGGCAGGTAGTCTTCACCGACGACCGTGCCATCTTTTGCCGCCAGTTGCTCTTTAATGATCGTGTTGGCCGTACGTGGGAACACGTAGTCAGAACCGACCAGAGAAGAACTCCTTACCTTTATTTTCAAGCAGCCAGTCCACTGCCGGTTCGATTTGTTGGTTCGGAGCTGCACCGGTATAGAAGATGTTTTTCGAGCATTCCTGACCTTCGTACTGCACCGGATACCAGAGCATGTGATCCGCCGCCTCGAAGACCGGCAGCACGGCTTTGCGGCTAGCTGAAGTCCAGCAACCGAAAACCACAGCGACTTTATCTTCTTCGATCAGTTTCTTCGCTTTTTCAGCAAAGGTCGGCCAATCGGACGCGCCATCTTCCTCGATCGCCTCGATCATTTTGCCATTGACACCACCAGCGGCATTAATCTCTTCGATCGCCATCAGTTCCGCATCAACGACCGTGTTTTCACTGATCGCCATCGTGCCGCTGCGCGAATGGAGGATACCGACTTTAATCGTATCGCCACCAGCACCGCCTTCCGGAGCTGCGCCGTCTTCCGGAGCTGCGCCGTCCTCAGCGGGGGGGGTCGTACAGGCTTTGAGTAGCAGGCTGGTGCTGAATGCCGCTGTTCCCAAGACTAGGAACTTACGGCGACTGAAATTAGATGTCATTTTTGTGTACGTTCTCCTCATACCAGAAGCAGTCTAGAAAATTTTGAATATCGGACTGCGGTTGGCAATCTTGCTGATATTCCAGGCTAGCGATGTTGTCGGACACGATCGCACAGCATAATTCCAGATTCAGGTGATCCTAATTGGAACACCTTGATCGAGAGTGTAGCCTAGATAACCTTTGAGAGTTGAAACGAGTCAGAATCGAGATGTTTTAAGCAAGTTTGAAGAATTGATGAGGTTTGTTCCGCGAATTCCCCGCGAATTCCCTACGAATTCCCCGCAAATTCCATAACGTCCAGTGCGGATCGATCGCCCGATCGCGGTGAACGGTGATCCACACGCCTGAAATATTGGGGCATCGCACTTGAGATCTGGTGTGTGGAATGTTTGCCTTGAGTATAATCACGGACATTTCGAGGGTTGATCGTGCAGCATTAAGCCATATTCCAGCCCTTCAACGACAGCTTGATAGGACGCGTCAATAATATTGTCTGAGACACCGACGGTCATCCAGCGCTGGTGACCATCGGTGGATTCCACAAGAACACGGGTTTTGCTGATGTGCCGGAATTGCCATCCAGAATGCGGACTTTGTAATCCGTGAGGTGGAATTGTTCGATTTCGGGGTAAAGATTGACCAAAGCACGACGCAGGGCGGCATCGAGCGCGGAAACGGGGCCGTTGCCTTCGGCAGCTTCGAGAATGTCGCGATCGCCCACAGTTAACTTGACCGTCGCCAGGGAATCGCTGGCCGCATCGCCCTGCTGGGTGCAGTGGACTTGGAAGCCGTGAACGTCGAAATAGTGAGGCCGTTCACCGAGAGCTTGACGCATCAGCAAATCAAAACTGGCTTCGGCTCCCTCGAATTGATAGCCCTGATGTTCGAGATCTTTGATGCGTTGCAAAATGTCGCGGCAGGCGGGGTCAGTTTTGTCGAGTTGGAGGCCGAAGGTTTGGGCTTTGGCGAGGATGTTGCTTGTGCCGGATTGGTCGGAGATGACGATGCGGCGTTGGTTACCGATCGTCTCCGGTGGCAAATGTTCGTAGGTCACCGGGTTGCGACGCACGGCGCTGACGTGAATGCCGCCCTTGTGGGCAAAGGCCGATCGACCCACAAACGGGGCGCGATCATCCGGGGCAAGGTTGGCGATTTCGCTGACAAAACGGCTGGTATCGGTGAGGCGGGCGATGCGATCGGTGGGTAAGCAGTCGTAGCCGAGTTTGACCTGAAGATTGGCGATCGCTGAACAGAGATTCGTGTTACCACAACGTTCGCCGTAGCCGTTAATCGTGCCTTGTACCATCGTTGCACCCGCCAGAACTGCGGCGATCGCATTCGCCACGGCGGTATCGGCATCGTTGTGGGCGTGGATGCCAAATTGCAGGGCGGCGACGCGATCGGCTCCCAGATGGTGGTCAAGTTTCAGTATCGCACTTCAGTAATGATCGCGCTGATTTCGTGGGGGAGTGTGCCGCCGTTGGTGTCGCAGAGGCTGAGGTATTCTGCGCCGGAGTCGATCGCGGCGAGCAGGGTATCGATCGCGTAGCTTGGGTTGTGTTTGTAGCCGTCGAACCAGTGTTCGGCGTCGTAGATCACGCGCCGGTGTTGCGATCGTAAAAACGTCAGGGTATCGGCGATCGTTTCCAGGTTTTTATCAAGCGTCGTTTGTAGCCCTTCGGTGACATGCAAATCCCAGGATTTACCAAACACAGTCACCCAGGTCGTTGCAGCCGCCAAAATCGGCGCGAGCATCGGTTCGTCTGCTGCCGATCGTCCAACCCGCCGGGTGGAACAGAAGGCGACGACCTGCGCCTGTTGCAGCGGTTCCGCCTGTAATTTCGCGAAAAATTCGCCGTCTTTGGGATTCGCCCCCGGCCAGCCGCCTTCAATAAACGGAATGCCCAAATCATCGAGGCGGCGGGCGATGCGGAGTTTATCTTCGAGGGATAGGGAAATTCCTTCGCATTGTGCGCCGTCGCGCAGGGTGGTGTCGTAGAGGGTGATGAGCGATCGGGAGTCGGGGGATGGGGTCACGGGCGGGGTTTGGGGTGCAGTGTGTTGATCCTAGGGCGATTTACTGAATTATTGTGGCGTGATTTTTTTTTCGATCGCCTGCACCATATCCCAAAGGGAGGCGAGATCGCGGTTAGTTTTGGACATAGAGGCTTTGCTGTGTTGCCAAAATTTCCTGGCGTCGGTAGGGATTGCGTAAGTTTTTGCGCTGCACGATGTCGATGGGGCGTTGAAAGAGTTGCTCGAATTCGTCTTGCAGATCAACGAGATCGAGTAGGCTCCAGCCGTGAGCGGGTGCAAAGGTGACGAGTAGGTCGATGTCGCTGTCGGAATGGAAGTCGTCACGGAGTACGGAGCCGAAGAGGGCGAGTTCGGTGATTTTCCACCGATCGCAGAGGTCAGCGATTGTGCGTAGGTCGGTGTGGAGGCGTTGGGTTAGGAGTGGGTTGGCGATCGGGTTGGAGTTGTTGGGACATCGGAGGCGTTGTTGAGAGGGTAAGGCGATCGCTGGATCGTGAGACCTCAGAGGTTTTGAAAACCTCAGAGGTCTG
>JAAUPN010000177.1 GCA_012033105.1 Coleofasciculaceae cyanobacterium RL_1_1 | reverse complement strand
CGCCTGAACGATGAGCAATCCCCACAGCGACTTATCCACAACAATCGGCATCACGACCTTCGCCCTCATGGCTGCATCCAACCCATCAATCATGGGTGGACAGTTCTCACAGCCCGTCGATTTCATAACCACGCATTGCTCACCCATCGTGTAGCGCTGCACCCACGCACGATCCAGCCCCACTTCATTCAGAGAGAGATACACCCCTAAATCCTCTGAATCTTCGGTCTCGGTTCCATCAATCACCTCAAGACTGTCTATCCCATTCTGCGTCGTGAGACGACCGACCATCACCCGATCGCAACGTAGCAATGTTGGCAACTCCTGCGCTGTGATGTCGATAATGTCATGCACGTTCAGCGCGGTGCGAATTTGCTTCCCCAACTCAACCATTAACGCCTCGCGCTCCGCCTTCATTGTGAGGGTTGCGACACGCTCCTCTAGCTGTTGCTCTAGCTCAGAAGTCCGAGCTTCGAGCAGCGTCACTTTGTCGGCTTCAAGCTGGTAGGCACGCCGCCCGAGCATCTCATTCAGGCGGTACAGCTCGATCGTCGCAAGAAATCAGAGAAATTTTGTCGTGGATTTAGATAACGCCCTAATGTGTCTGAAATAGGCCAAGAATGCATTGGCAATGAGACGAGCTACGACATACCCAACAAAAGCGTTAAAAAGTTGTCCAAAATATTTCAGGATATTGGTCAGATCGCTTTTGTATAGGTCGTGGGTATATTTGCCCTGAGTTCGCTTGTAAAGGGTTTGCATGAAATTTTGAAATACACTCTGGCAGACCAAAATCCTTTGTAGAAAATTTTCCGAAGACTTTGTTGTGGTGTCCGGATGTTTTACTTGAGCATTTTGACTTAGGCTCACAGTATCTCATTTTCTTAGTAACGTCATAACAAAAATATGAGAGGTTAAAACTATTGAAAGCTAGTAAATATCAGGATTTTAGCTATGTATAACCATCTCTAGGGTCATTATATTTTGGTATTCTCTGCTAATACCTATAAGTAATTATGCTTGTGTAAGCACAGGTCATTTACACACGCAAGTCCGAATAAATTTTGAGATATGAGATGGTTGCAAGTCTTATCTCCGAGTATTCGTTCACTTCAGATCTTTTTCAGTGACTTGATGTGAAAACTAAATCGTTCGTAGAATTTGAGGCTTTTACCGTCTTGAGGATTTTTACGATCTGAGAGGACTGTTTATGAGCTTGATGGCCTGAACGGTGAGGTACTTACATTCCAGAAGAGAACGCTCTATGAAGGTGCGAATATTTACGGATTGCGGGTCAACTACTTAGTTGCAGAGCAAGAATTTCGGGTTAGTTACTTAGTTGTAGAGTAAGAACTATGGGTCAATTACTTAGTTGTAGAGTGGGGAGGTGTCCCCAACGTATTAGCCCCAGGGCAATAGTTTTTTGCTGAGTTTGGCGATCGCCTTGCCCGCAATATCGGAATAGCGTAAGTCGCCGCAGAGTACCTGAGCCATCAGTTTGTTCGCGATCGGCTTCTTAACAGCAACTTTGTAGGCGAGACCCGGCACGCGATAAAGAATTTGGGCAAGGCGAGATGCCCAGGCAAAATCAACGCCCCAGGTTTGGTGGATGGTTTTGGTGTAAGCCGCTAGAGCATTGGGCTGATGATTCAGAGCCGCAATGATCGCTTCGGCGGCACGCAGTCCACTATCGATCGCCGGACGTAAGCCCTCGCCCGTGACGGGATCGGATAGTCCTGCTGCATCGCCCACAATCACCGCCTGATCGCGATGGAGTGGGTGATCGCCTGACCATAGGGTAAGTGGCCGCTGACGGATATCAGACCGTTGGGCGTGCCAGCCGCGAGCTTGGGCATAGGCCAACAAGCGATCCGCGAGTTGTGGATCATCATGGCCGAGAAACGTCGCCGCCCCGATCGACACCGTGGCCTGTTTGGGAAAACACCACAGCAAACCATTCTCGATTTGACCTAGACCAAATTCAACGCGGGGCGGCGCATTCAGATTAGAGCGCTGGAGACTCGTATCCACGTCCAGCATTGCCGCTAGTCGTAGCGCCGGACGTGCTGCTCCGATCCAGTTGATCGCTGCGCTACAGGCTCCATCTGCGACGATCGCATACTGCGCGGAGAGCGATCCCGCGTCGGTCTGCACCATCCATCGTCGCTCTCCCTCCACAGACCCTAGAACCGCACCCGTTGCTGTGGCCGGTTTGATGATTGCCCCCGCCTTGATCGCGTGATCGCGCAGCAAGGCATCGAAGCGATCGCGCCGCACCATCCACATCGCCTGCGCCTCATCCAAACGTATCGCCACAGGATCGCCGTTTTTCCAGGTGTACTGCACGTCGCGTACGGTGTGCTCAATCACGGAGGTAAAGTCAAAATCGAGCAGGTGAGCCACTCCAGGCGAGACGCCACCGGTACAGTCGGAGCTACGCTGCGGGTTACCTGCGATCACGACCACACGATAGCCGCGCGGCTAAACCATAGGCCGCGCTCGCTCCTGCGGGCCCTGCCCCAAAAATTACACAGTCGAAGGTGTCCATCATCAGAAAGTTAAGCTAGAAAACAGGAGCCAGAAATATTAAGTAAAAAACATGAGCAGGACTGGGGCAAAAGAACAACGCTTGTAGCGGTTTTGTTGGTTTGGGGCAGCGGATCGGATCAGGTATGACCAACTCAAAACCTAGACATTGGGGTGATAAAAAAATCACGCCGCCTGAGCTTGCGGCGAGAAACCGCTAGAGACAAAGGCGACGCGATCGCGATATTCAGCTAAATTCAGGATTCGACCAAATCGGCAAGCGTGGCCTGTTTGTTCGTCTTAAACCGTCATGATGTCTTTTTCTTTTTCAGCCAGAACATCTTCGATTTTCTTGACATAGCTATCGGTTAGCTTTTGGATTTCATCCTGGGTTGAGCGCGATTCATCTTCAGAAATTTCGCTGGCCTTTTCCTGCTTTTTAACGCTATCAATACCATCACGCCGGATATTCCGAATTGCGACCTTGCCTTCTTCCGCGTATTTAGAAGCTAGTTTAACAAGCTCCTTACGGCGTTCATTGGTCAGCGGTGGAATATTAAGGCGGATGATTTTGCCGTCGTTATTCGGCGTTAAGCCAATATCGGACATCGAAATTGCTCGTTCGATCGCGCCGATGCTGCTTTGATCAAACGGCTGAATCGCGATCGTACTTGAATCTGGAATCGTGACCCCCGCCAAGCTTTTCAGCGGTGTCGATGCACCGTAATATTCCACACTAATCCGATCAAGCAAGGCCGAATTAGCACGCCCGGTACGAATCGTATTAAATGAACGCTGGGTGGCGTCGATCGCCTTACCCATCTTGTCTTCAACTTCAGCTAACTGCACAGGAACCTCCTACTGTCGTACCGATCGTTTCACCTGCAACGGCACGGCGGATATTGCCGCGCTCGAAGAGGTTGAAAACAACGATCGGAATGTCGTTTTCTTTACATAGTGCGATCGCGGTGCTGTCCATCACGCGCAGATCGTTCGCTAAAACGTGATTATACGTCAAGCTTTCAAAACGTTTCGCCTCGGGATGGGTGGCCGGATCGGCATCGTAAACACCATCAACTTTTGTGGCTTTAAAAATGACGTCGGCGTCAATTTCAGCCGCTCGCAGGGCAGCAGTGGTATCGGTGGTGAAGAACGGATTGCCGGAACCCGCACCGAAGACGACGATGCGGCCTTTTCCAGGTGGCGCATCGCACGGCGGCGGATATAGGGTTCGGCGACCTCCTGCATGGCGATCGCGGTTTGAACGCGGGTGGGAACGCCTGCCTGTTCTAGGGCATCTTGTAGGGTCATGGCATTCATTACCGTAGCAATCATGCCAATGTAGTCGGCGGTCGCGCGATCCATCCCGGCGGCGGAGGCTTTCACGCCGCGAAAGATGTTCCCACCACCGACGACGATCGCGATTTGTGTCCCACTCGCAACCACCTCGGCCACTTCCTGGGCAATATTTTGGACGATCGTAGGGTCGATACCGTACCCGAGATCCCCCATGAGTGCCTCCCCGCTAAGCTTGAGCAAAATACGCCGGTAAGCCTGTCCCATGGTTCTCTCTACTGCCCTCTTCCAGGGTGAAAATCGAGTCCAAATATAGCAGGAATTGGGGTGATACCCTGCAACTGGCCACAACCGCGATCGCAGGAAAGCTAGCGCACGGTAAGCTGGGGAAAGGGGTCAGAGACTTGAGTACCAAAGACTTCGCAAGCGTTGCCGGGGCTTTCGATCAGTTTGAGTTTATGTAGGGTCGCGCCCAACTCGGCGATCGGTGTTTCGAGTAAATCTCGAATGTGGAGGGCGAAATTTTCGTCGGTCGGGACGATCGCGCCGTCGGCAAAGTGGGGAATATCAACATTGAGAAAGGTATGGTCGAACGGTTCGGCGACCCGGTCTTCGATGAGTTGCGTCAGCGCCCCGAGATCAACACTCATGCCGGTGCGATCGTCCATCGTGCCGCGTACGGTCACTTCGAGGTGGTAGTTATGGCCGTGACCGTAGGGGCGAGCGCATTTGCCGTAGAGGCGATCGTTTTCATCGTCGCTGGCTCCGGGAATCGCCAGACGGTGCGCGGCGCTGAAGTGTGTCCGCAGCGAGAGATAGACTTCGTTCCCGTTGCCGTAATAGTCAGCCCATAAATCGGGATGTTCAAACAGTTGAATTTGCACGATCGGCAAGTGGGGGGCGAGGCGCTGCCAGATGACCTTGGCGATGTGTTCTGTGGTCGGTAGCGTTTGCTGAAACTCCGGCCATACGTCATTCAAAAACGAAAAATCGAGCGGCTCGGTCACTTCTCGCTTGATGTCGTGCTTAATGTCCGACAGGTTCAACACCATGCCGTATTCGTCAAGCTGACCGGCCATCGAGACGAACAGCTCGTAGTTATGACCGTGGCCGGGAGCGTTAGCGCAGCGCCCGAAGCGATCGCGGTTTCGGTTTCGGTGAGTTCCGGTAGCCAGTAGCGATGACTCGCGGAAAACTGGGCGCGACGGTTGATGATACAGTCCATGGGTTTGGGGTAAACCGAGAGGTTTTGTTAAGTTCTGTGACGTGTCTGTATTGTAAAGGGCTGTGGGTGATCCGGTAGGGCAAACGCAGACTCCAGGACTTTGGTAAAAAAAACAGTTCATTTGAAGCCTGAGTTTATCGAAGCCTGAGCTTGTCGAAGGCTGGCGATTGTCGTAGGAAGTGGCCGCACTTCGACTACGCTCAGTGCTCGAACTTCGACTACGCTCAGTGCTCGAACTTCGACAAGCTCAGATTCAGCCCGATCGCGTTCAGTCCAACACATTCAAACCCGTCTCCAACCCAGTGACTTAAATCCCGACCTGGATCGGCCCCTCAATACTCGCCGTACGGAACTGCCGCACCATCGGATGCTCCGTTAAATCAAACTCATGCACCGTCCCCTCCCACTGCACACTACCCCGATGGAGAAACGTGATCCGATCCGTCGTGCGGCGAATTGTGCTGTCCTGGTGCGTCACCATTACGTAAGTATTGCAGACCCCGGAATCCCCGTTAAGCTGACGGATCAGATCTTCGATCACGGTGGAGGCGATCGGATCAAGCCCCGCTGTCGGCTCATCGTACAGCAACACCTCTGGGCTTTCATTAGGCTTATCCGGATTTGCCACGATCGCCCGGGCAAAACTCACCCGCTTCTTCATCCCGCCCGACAACTGCGACGGCAACAGATCCGCCGTATCCGGCAACCCCACCCGCGCCAAACACTCATCCACAATCCGACGAATGCGATCGTGCGACAGCCGGGAATGCTGATACAGCATAAACCCCACATTCTCCCCCACCGTCAGCGAATCAAACAGCGCTGCGTGCTGAAACACCATGCCGATACCGATCGGATCATTCGAGTCGTCGATCATGCCGATGCGTTTCTGGCCTTTGATATAAACCTCGCCACTATCCGGCGCTAGCAGCCCTGCAATAATGCGTAAAATTGTCGATTTTCCCGTTCCCGACGGCCCGATCGCCCCCAGCGCGTCCCCCTCATAAATGCAGAGGTTGAGATTCTTGAGGATGGTTTTATCGCCAAAGGCTTTGGTGATATTTCGCAATTCGACGATCGGCTCGCCGCGATCGATCTTCGGTTTCGACAGCGCAGGCGTGGCAGATTGGGACATGAGGACAATCTCCTAAAACGCAAATCCCGTCCAGAAACCGGGCTTCAATGATCACCTCACTATCCTAGTCAGTTTTTTGGCAACCCGGTTTCTAGTTTGATTGAGCGGGGTAACCCGGCGCTACTCCGCTTCGGGACTCGTCACCGCACCAGGATTCGACATCCCCATCACCTCATAGCCCGCATCGACATAAATCACCTGACCCGTGATCCCGCTCGATAAATCACTCGACAGGAACGCCGCTGTATTACCGACCTCAAGCTGTGTCACCGTCCGACCCAGCGGCGCCGTATTTTCCACATTGCGGATCATATCGAGGATGCCGCCCACCGCCGACGACGCCAGCGTCCGGATCGGCCCTGCCGAAATCGCATTCACGCGCACATTTTGCGATCCCAGCTCTG
The DNA here is from genome assembly GCA_012033105.1 of Coleofasciculaceae cyanobacterium RL_1_1. Lineage (GTDB taxonomy): Bacteria > Cyanobacteriota > Cyanobacteriia > Cyanobacteriales > Geitlerinemataceae > RDYZ01. The sequence goes on along the minus strand of JAAUPN010000177.1, from coordinate 2,616 downwards.
CCGAGAGGTAGCGCACATTCATTTCGAGTGCCGATTTCGCGATCCCCATGACGTTGTAGTTGGGGATCACGCGCACGCCGCCGAGGTAGGACAGCGTGACGATGCTGCCGCCATTTTTAAAGAGGGGCTTGGCTTTTGCGGCCAGTTGCACCAGCGAATAGGAGCTGATGTCGAGGGCTTGAAGGTAGCCTTTGCGAGTGGTGTTGCTAAAATCGCCGGTGAGTTCGTCTTTACCGGCAAAGGCCAAACAGTGAATCAGGATATCGATCTGACCCCACTCCTGCTCGATCGCCGCAAATAATTCATCAATTTGCGCATCGTCCTGAACATTGCAGGGCAAAAACAGACTCGGTTCGAGCGGCTCAACCAGTTTCTTGACCTTGCCCTCGTGACGACCGCGATCGTCGGGCAGATACGTGATCCCCAGGTCAGCTCCAGCGGCGTGGAGCTGTTGAGCGATCCCCCAGGCGATCGATCGATTGTTCGCGATGCCGGTAACGAGTGCTTTTTTTCCGTTCAGGTCGAGCATTTTCTATCTGTACGCTGATAATACGTTGACAATTCAAATGACAATACAAACGCCTGCGCGGTTAAATGTTGAATCTGATCGACGGGTTGTTCATTTTCGTTAACGTCCCGCCCGCGATTCTAAATTTGAGCGACAAGACGGTGGTTCGGTGTACTAAACAGTTCGCAAAAACTGGATTCGCAAGCTGCCGAAGCAATCCATCGACAGGCTTTCGCTAGATCTTTCACGCTACCGTTGCAGCCATGCAAAAGATATCACCAATGGTTCCCTGTCCATGATGGAATCCTGAGGATGATGCCGCAAACCCTCGGAACGAACGATTCCAAATCTGTCTCACGCGATGCCATCGAGTCGGGTTGAGGCCGCCAAAATCCGGAATTATGCCTAAAGTTCCAGGAGTTTTGTACACAATTCGGTGTAATAGTATCCGAGGCTACCTTACTGAGTGCTTACTCAATGAAGAATCGTAAAGTATCTGCAACGCCTCCCATCGTTTCGTTCACTTCCCTCCTTTGGGTGGAGACGAATCGAGGACGTCGCATAGATGTTTGGTCGGGTTATCTCAGATAGTCTCTGCATCGATTACGATTGACGATTACCGTTATGCATAATCGTTAGCCGCACACCGATAACCACTCAATTGGACTGGATTCAGGAGAGACAGCTCATCACGATGCAAGATAGACCCTTAGCCTCCGTGTTTCGCCAACTGGGTAGCGGGACATTTCCGCCCGTAGTTGAAGTGTTCGAGCGCGGTAAAACCATTTTTTTCCTGGCGATCCTGCCGAGCGTGTCTATTTCTTAATGAAGGGCGCGGTCAAGCTTTCGCGTGTTTATGAAGCGGGCGAAGAGATCACGGTTGCTCTGCTCCGCGAAAATAGTGTGTTTGGCGTGTTGTCGCTGATCACCGGTCATCGATCCGATCGCTTCTATCATGCCGTCGCGTTCACACCGGTCGAGTTACTCTCCGTGCCGATCGATCAGGTGGAAAGCGCCCTCAAGGAAGATCCCCAACTTTCGATTTACATGATGCAGGGGTTGTCCTCGCGCATCCTGCAAACCGAAATGATGATCGAGACCCTGGCACACCGGGATATGGGGTCGCGACTGGTGAGCTTTTTGCTAATCCTCTGCCGTGATTTTGGCTCCCCGAGTGAGGATGGGATCACGATCGATCTCAAGCTGTCGCACCAGGCGATCGCTGAGGCGATCGGTTCTACGCGGGTCACGGTCACACGCCTGCTCGGGGATTTACGCCAGGAGGGCATGATCTCGATTCACAAGAAAAAAATTACGGTTCACAATCCCGTGGCGCTCAGTCAACAGTTCGCCTAGTTTCCGCTTTTTCGGTACGTTGAGAGCATGATGTGTAATCTCAATCTCTGGAGTCGCTGTGACCGATAAACCGCTAGAGGTGGGCGATCGCGCCCCGGATTTTTCGATCCCCGACGGTGACGGTAACCTCGTCACGCTCGATGCGCTGCGCGGTAAAACCGTTGTGCTGTATTTCTACCCGCGCGACAATACGCCGGGTTGCACGAAGGAGGCGTGCGGTTTTCGCGATCGTTATGCTGACTTTCAAGCCAACGACATTGTGATCCTCGGTGTCAGCACCGACGACGCCAAAAAACACGCGAAATTCACGCAAAAATACGATTTGCCCTTTCCGCTCCTGTGTGACATCGAGGCCGAACTTTCGACAGCCTACGGTGTCTACGGACTCAAGAAATTTATGGGTAAAGAATTATGGGGATCAACCGCACAACGTTTGTGATTGATCCCGACGGTCAGATCGCCAAAATTTACCGCAAGGTCAAGGCCGAGCCGCACCCGGCGGAGGTTCTCGCGGATCTCGTCTCTCAGGCGTGATCGAACGGACGCTCTGGCGTGCGTGAATCTATAGCAACATGCCATCAGGTTAGGCTAGAAGCCTGTGCTACGGGTGTACTTGGCCAATGCAGTCAATGTGGTTTGTTCGACCAATTCGGCCAATTCGGCCAATTTCCACGCTAGTTCATACTTAGTCGTGTCCGCATGACGATAAACCCAGCGACGAGCATCACAATGGTTGGCATCCAGCCCGCCAT
>JAAUPN010000176.1 GCA_012033105.1 Coleofasciculaceae cyanobacterium RL_1_1 | reverse complement strand
GGCGGGTGGCAACACCCTAATCGGTGGTGCGGGCAATGATATCTACTCCTTCGGTGCTGGTGATGTCATTCCGTTCGATAGCTTGGGTATCAATACCTATGTTGCGGGATCGGGCGCTTCTACCAGTGATGTTGTGACGGTTCAACCGGGTGACAGCTTCACCGGTGGTGCAACCTTCCTCGTTACGGGTGAGGAGGAGCTGATCAAGACGCTCACCAACGGTGGTGTAATTGCCAGCGACGAGCGTGATTTGATTGAAATCGCAAATGTCGATGGTGTTACCAGCCTGAAGGGTGGTGATGATACCTTCTCGGGGGTCAACCTTGCAGGTAGCGGTGCTGTTGATGGTGGTGATGGCAACGACCTGATTGCATTCACGGGTACTAGCATTGCAGCCGGTAAGGTTGTCGGCGGTGCCGGTGATGACAGTATTGGCTTTGCCGCTACGGCTACAGTGTCCGCCAACATCAATGGCGGTGCTGGTAACGATTCGATCAACATTCCGGGTGTCTTCGCCGGTTCGATCAGTGGTGGTGACGGTGTTGATACGATCAACATCGGCACTCTTGCGGCTGGTGCAACAATCGATGCAGGAGCTGGTGACGAGCGCATTGCTATTACTAGCCTTGGTTCTACTGTGGGCGTTGCAAGCATCTTTGGTGGTGCTGGTAACGACACCATCACCGTTGGTTCCAACTCTACGGGTACGAATGTTGATCTCGTGATTGATGGTGGTGCTGGTAACGACATCATCTACGGTAAACAGAAAGGTGGCGACAGCATCTCTGGTGGTGCTGGTAACGACACGCTGTTTGGCGGTGGTTTTGGTCTAGCACTGGGTTCTTCTAGCACTGGCACCAATGTCTCGGAAGCCCTGGGTGACACCTTAATTGGTGGCGCTGGCGCTGACGTATTTGTTCTGGGGACTGCTGCAAAACTTGGCTATCTGTTGGGTAGCGCAAGTGTCGGTACACAAAGTTTCGGTCAGGAAGGGTTCTTCTTTACTGGAAGTGCTGCTACTTCGCCAGGATCTGGTGTCTTCAACGGTGTATTCGGTGCTGACGTCATCGTTGATTTCAAACCCGGTGAAGACACGATTGTCTTCAACACGAAAGGTGGGTTTGGTGGAGTCTTCGATACACAAACAGGTACAAGCTCACTAGCGGCTGTTAGTTTTGTGTCCGGTACAACTGGCTACCTGACTGATGATCTAGTCACGACGGGTGGTTATGCGGGCTCAGACGGAACCACGACAGGACTAACCAATAGCTTTGGCCTCGTTGGCGTCGCGGGTTCTGCTGCTAACTTCGGGGTGTACAACCTGCCGTTTGGTACTGGCTTCGTTGATGCGACTGCGAATACTGGAACTGCTACAGGACGCATTCTGCAAACCAATCTGGCCGATGGTGCTACCGCATTCGCCGGTTCCGCAGGTACTGCTACGATTACAGTCGATGGTGGTACGGCCGCAGGCTTCTTCCGATTTGATAACGGTGGCTCCGCTGGTGCAGAGATTTCTACTACGGCAGCATTTTATGACACCGGTAACGGTGCGCTCTACTATCAAGGTCAACTTCTGGCAATCTTCCCAGATTTACCAGCCCTAACGTCAGCGAACTTCGTCGGAGTTGATTTCACGACAATCAACAATGGAGCTCCACTGACGATCTAGTTGTGCCTTTGACCCTGACTGAGTCGTAACGACACGATACCTCTAGTTGTAGGGTGGGCGATGCTCACCCTGCATAACTCTCAAAAAGCGGCTTTGCACATGCAGGCCGCTTTTTTTATTAGGGCAGTTCGGTAGGATGTGCTCAAGACCTCAGAGAGCGTTGAGCGGAGTCGAAACGCGGTTCTGGGGAAAACCCACGCCCGCTCAAGACCTCAGAGGTTTTGCAAACCTCTGAGGTCTGACACCAGCAAAACCCTTACCCTAAAATAAAAATGCAATGAAACTGAGCGGAAACATCGTCATCCCCGACGCCAAGCTCACTCAATATCTGCTCGTTTTCCAAGAAAAAGACGACAAATCCAAATTTCTAGCACGAGCCGGTTTCACCCTCCTGCCGAAAAAATGAATAACATCAAGATTGAGCTGTATACCAAAGTTGCCCTCAACCGCGACTTTCCCGAATACAACCTCCAGACCGGCGACCTGGCAACCTTTATCGACACCGTTCCCGATCCAGACGGAATTGAAGAAGGCTATGTGTTAGAGGTGTTTAACGCGATCGGTGAATCGATCGACGTAGTGGCGGTTCCAAAGTCCGCAGTTTCTCCACTCCGTGCCGACCAAATTCCGAGCATCCGTACACTTACAAATGCCGGATAGTTGTAGGGCAATGCCCACCACGATCAATCTGCGGTTCCAGGCGCGATCGCATTCCTTCAATCCCAAAAGTCCGATTTCTTCAAGAAATCGGACTTTTCACTCACAGTTGTATAGCAGAAGCCGATTAGATTAGGACACTCTCGTCTAAGTTGAAAACCGCACTATTCGCTTCGCGAAGGCTACGCCAACGACTCCGCTCAGTGCTCTCAGCTTTTTTTGATATGTCCTAAGCAAATCGTTTTTTGCTATAGATCAATGCGTGGGTACATTGTCCTTGGTGGGCGATGCCCTACCCGATCAACTTCCGCGCCAACTCGATCGCCTCCGCCTCCGTGCTGACCAACCCCTCCGCCCGCGCGATCGCCAACTCCTGCAAAATCTCGCCAATAATCGGCCCACGCCGCAAACCCAACGCCACCACCAGTTTTTTACCATCCACAAACGGCAACGGCAGCGCGATCGGATGACCCGGCGTGCGAACCATCGCCAACAACGGCGCGATCGCCCCCACTCGATCCCCGACCGCGATCGCCCAGACACACCACGCCGGGAACGACTCACCCAACCCCTTAAACCAAAAGAATAGATCCCGCACCGATAGCGATCGCACCGCCGCCGTATCCGGTGTTACCCGCGAAGCCGCCTGCAAATCCAACACCGATCGCCACTCCAACTTAGAAAACTTCAGCGCCTTTAACTCCCGCTCGGCTAGCTCGCGATCGTCCGATACTAATGACACCAACTTGGCGATCGCGATCGGCTGCGTCGCGATCGTCGGACGCAGCGGCGTCGCGATCGTCGTGTAGAGCTGCGGATCACGATCACGGATGAACCCCGCCGCACCATCGATCGCCACCAAACCCGCCACCCGCTCCGGCGTCGCACTCGGCAGATGCAGACGCAATAACCCATCCGCGATCGCCGCTGTAACCAGCGCGTCCCCTCAGACGCCTCAGACCCCGCCAACAAATAGCCCAACTCCGCATACACCCGCTCCGCCGCCACCCGCGACAACTCCGGCGCCAGCTCACGGATCGCCGCCCGCGTCTCGCCGTCAATCTCAAATCCAAGCTGTGCCGCCTGACGGTACGCCCGCAACAACCGCAGCGGATCATCCTGGAGATTTTCCGCCGAAATCATTCGTAGGTGCTTGCGTTCGAGGTCGGCGCGACCATCCAGCGGATCGATAAACCGAGCCGTGCGCGGATCGTAGGCGATCGCATTCACCGTAAAATCACGCCGCTGCAAATCCGCTTCCAGACTACAGCCCTCCCGTAAGGCAAAATCCACCGTCGCCGACGGAAACACCACCCGCGCAATCTCCCGCGCCGCATCCAACACCACAAACCCCGCCGCATGACACACCGACACCGCCCGCGCAATCTCGATCGCCCGGTTCGGCACGATAAAATCCAGATCTAGGTGAACACTGCGGCGATCGAGTAACGCATCGCGCACCGCACCGCCGACAAGACAGGCATCGGTCGGAAGTTCATCAAGGTCAAACGGCCAGGTTTCGGGCGAGAGCGGCGAGCTAGAGAGACGGTTCAAAGTCAGTAGATTAGGGAGATGGGGCAAAAATTTCGACAATTCCTGAGTTGCGTGCCTAGGATGGAGACAGCTCCTCGCTTAATCAGGAGCCTAACGTTTATATCACGGGAATCATGTGTATCTGTGTGAATTGCCACTATGTCGATCGCTGCGTTACCTATAACGCCGTCGAACATCAACACGGACAGCCCCACCTCACCGCAACGCCCGACTTTGAAGCGATCGAACCGACGATTAACGTCAATATTCGTACGGATGCTGACGCGATCGAAATGGAGTGGGACGTGGTTGGCTGCGAAAGTTTCCGCGAAGAGGCGGGCAAGTGGGCAAAACTACGACCGGGCGAGCTGATTCCCACATAAAAAGTATCGATACAGGGCTGCGGTGCGTTACGGTCTAGCTGCATTGATCGTCTAGAACGTTATGAATTGTGACCGCAACACACCCTGCCTCATTGCTCAAATCATGCGGGTGATACCGACCCTTGCACCGATCGCACTCATCGCCGCGATCGCCCTGACCGCTTGCCAACCCCAACCCAGCTCCACCGCCGATCCCAATCGCACCACCGCCCCGACCACCCCCGAGGCAACATCCCCGCCCGAACCCCAGACCGTCGCGCTAACGCCCCTCAGTCCCGACAACCCCGACGCGGACGTACAGGAGATCGTTGATCGCTATCTCGACAAACTCACAGCCCTCGGATTCGATCGCACTCAGCAAAGCGTCTGGGTTCAAACCAACGATCGCCTGCTTGCCCAGTGGCAAGGGACGCAGCGACTCCCGGCGGCGTCGGTGACGAAAATCGCGACGACGTTAACGGCGCTGCGCGTGTTGGGCGCGGATCATCGGTTTACGACCGAGGTTGGGATCATTGGGACGGTGGCCGATGGTGTGTTGACCGGGGATCTGGTGGTCGTCGGCGATCGTGATCCGATGTTGGTTTGGGAAGACGCGATCGCGATCGGTAACGCCCTCAACGCCCAGGGCATTCGCCAGGTGACCGGCGATCTCGTGGTCGTCGGTGATTTGTTGATGAACTTTGAAGCGGACACCGCGACCGCTGCGGAATTATTGGCGATCGGTCTCGATGCGAGCCGCTGGACTGATGAAGCCCGATCGCAGCACGCTACGCTGGAGCCAGGAACACCCGAGCCACAGGTGGCGATCGGCGGCATCGTCCGCACCGCGCCGCTCAACGCCAAACCCGCCAACCTTCAACCCCTCCTGACCTACGCCTCGCGTCCCCTCGTCGAGCTGCTCGACCAGATGAACCGCTACAGCAATAACATCATCGCTCAAAGCCTCGCCGACACCGCCGGGGGCGCGATCGCCCTCGAACGCGAAGTGATCGCCACCACGGGCATCGATCCGAACGAAATCCAATTGATGAACGGGTCTGGCTTGGGGCGGGAAAATCAGCTTTCGCCCCGTGCGGCGGTGATGATGTTTCGGGCGATTCAACGGGAATTAGCTCCCGAGGGCTTGACCGTGGCGGATGTGGTGGCCGTGGCGGGAGTGGATGCGGGCATTTTGCAGGCGCGACCATTGCCGAAGCAGGTGGTGTTAAAATCCGGCAGTCTGGACGCGGTCAGCACGATCGCGGGCGGGATTCCGACGAAAAATGGTGTGATCTGGTTGGCGGTGATGAATGGTGGTGGTGATACCGAAGCGTTGCGATCGGCACAGGAATCGCTGATTGCCGAACTCGAAGCCTACGGCGGCAAAACCGAAGCGATCGCCCCGGAGCTAACGCCAACACCCGATCGTGACCTATCGCCCAGCCTCACCTTGATTCAAACCCCGTCGCCCTAACCCTTCCGACCGACCAATGATCAGAATTGGCCGTCGATCGTACAACAGCCGATCGCGGTCAACTGTACACTCAAATTCAAAGCATTTTCTGCTTTGTTGTTTTGATCGCTCTTTGGCGATCGGTTCTTTAAAATCAACCCCAAAATAATCATCATGAGCTGGACTAACGTTTTAGCCGCATCCGAACTCCCTGAAGGAGCCCGCAAAGTTGTTAAAGTTGCAGACCAAAAAGTTCTGCTCATCCACCACGAAGGTACAATCCACGCTGTCGCCAACGCCTGCCCTCACCTGAAACTGCCGATGAAATCTGGCAAAATCACCGAAAATGGCGAACTCGTTTGCCCATTTCACCGCAGCGCCTTCAACCTCTGCACTGGCAAGGCCAACACCTGGACACCGTTTCCCCCCGTCATCGGTAACATCATGGGCAAACTGAGCGCGGAGCAGGATTTGCCGGTCTTTTCGACAAAAACCGAAGATGGCGTCATCTGGGTTGAGGCGTAACTCGTCGATCTCAGACAATTTCACCCCAGAAGTCGACTTTTTGAAAAAGTCCGACTTCTCAACCCTTCATTAACGCAAAAAAGCGAGATTTCGAGCACTGAGCGGAGTCGAAGTGCGGCCACTTTTCGCGGACACACCCAGGCTTTGACTCCGTTCAGCCTTCGACAAACTGGCTTAAAAGCAAAAAATCGAGAGTATGCATTTGCCCTGATTGCAACGCGCAGTTAGTTGACCAGGCGATCGGTTTATGCGAACGCGAAGAGCGTCGATTGTTCCGCCAAGTTAAACGGCGAAATACCGTCAACCACGCCCACATACTGACCCGTCGCCGTGATCTTCAGCGCCGTCGCATTCGTCGAAAGCGCCCCATCAATCAGCAGATCCACCCCTTCGAGCGTCAAGGCGCTGAAACCGGCCACACCGTTAATCTGAATCTTATCCGACTGTCCAGCGGTGAAGTCCGTGATCACATCGGCCAAATTCGCCGCAGCAACGGCACTGTTGCTGCTTAATACAAACGTATCGGCCTCGCTGCCCCCCGTGAGGAAGTCACGACCGAAATCGCCCGAAAGCATGTCTTTGCCTGCGCCACCGTTGAGGATGTCATCATCCTGGCCGCCGATGAGGCTGTCATCACCATCGCCACCGTTGAGGATGTCATTTCCAGCGTTACCCGCGAGCTGATCGTTGCCCGCGTCGCCGTTGAGGATATCGGAGCCTTTACCCGCGACCGCCACATCTGCCCCCGCGCCTAGATTAAACGTATCGTTGCCAAGGTTGCCGGTCATCGGTGCGTCATTGTTGGCGGTTCCAGTGAAGGTGTCGTTGCCATCGAGACCGATAATCCAGCGGGCATCGGCGTTGTTCGAGCCGTCAGCGTTGAGACCGGCTTGCAGGTCGGTGAGAACGCTGGCGAGGTTGGCGGGGATGCTGCCGAGGTCGATCGCGTCGTCGCCGGTGGAGAGGGCGATACCGTTAAAGTCGTTAACCGGTGCGGTCGTATCGTTGGAACCAGCGATTCCCTGTTCGCCTTTGTTGTAGCGCAGGTAGGCGGCGGTATCCGCAGATTTCGCGGCGGGAGCGGCGGACAGGGTTGGGTATTTTGCTCGATTTGTCCGCTACCGCTAATGGCAGCGATCGGGGTGACCGTCAGGCTACCGGTGGTGGCAGCAAAGGCGATGTTGTATTGCGCCGAGGCGTCGGTTCCGAGGGCGGCGGCGTTGTTAAGTACGCGAACGCGTGTGGCACTGTTGGCGCTAAAGAGTTGAGTGGTGGAGGCTCCGGCCACATTGGTGATCACACCGGCGGCGTCGATCAGTTGTAGATTTGGCGTAAAGCCGGTTCCGGTGGCGCCGCTGATTTCGATCGTCACATTGCCGCTGATATTGGGCTTGACGACGTATTCATCCGCTAGCGAATAATCGGTGGTGGCATTGACGGGAACGAGGAGATCGCCCGTGTCGAGTATCCCCGCTAGGCTTACGGTTTGCCCGGTGCTGGGTTGCTGAGTGGAGGCCACGCCGAGCGATGCGAGAGCCACGTTACCGAGGCTTGTACGTGCTGTTAGTTTGTAGTTCGCATCTCCGGCGATCGTCTGTCCCACGATCACCCGTAGGGATTTGGTTCCGGCGGGTAGCGCGATCGGCTGGGCAAATTCGACGCCTGTTTTGAGGTCGGGGGCATCGATCACCAGGGCGGCGTTATCGATTTCGAGGGTAACGGACGCACCGTCTTGATCGACCGTGACGACGTACTCATCAAACCGGACATTCGCGGCAGCTCCGCCGAAATTTGCGGCATCGGTCGCGAGGTCATTGGCGTTGAGAATGCCGGAGAGGGATGCGTTATTAGCCATGATTTTTATCTGCTTAAGTTAGAGGTACGGTCTACGAGAGCGACGACAGCACCGGATGCGGTGGCCGGATGCGGTGGGAGGTATAGACGGATGGCGAAGTGGAACGGCGAAGCCTGCTCATCGTGCTGATGTTCCGTCGATTCAGCGCATTCCAAGGGGGGAGGTTGTCTGATGGGGTAAACGATCGGGCATGAATGTCTGTACCAATCAATCATCAGCGATCGATTTCTCGGGTAGATGGGCTGATGTGTCGGGTGTTCATCTGTCTACTACACGAGACCCTTGACCCTTTCCGATTCTCTAGAGTTCCCATGAGGGTCTTCGAGCCGCTATGCAAAATAAACCGCAACGGAATTAACGCGATCGGGTACGATCGCAACAGCGAATCTACCGGGATGCTTGATTCCAGCTCAACCCCGGATTTGCCCTACTTTTATTCTGAATTTTTCCCGTTATGTTGAAGCGACTCGCGGTCTTTCTCTGTGCCACCCTGGCGATCGTCCTTAGTAGCTGTTCGGTCTCACCCACCAGCGGCCTCAAAAATTACACGGATGCCTACGACGGCTATGAATTTTTCTATCCCAACGGCTGGACGGAAATTGACGCGAGTAATATCGCCCCGGATGTGATTTTCCATGACCTGATCGAAAGTAGCGAAAATGTCAGCGTCGTGATCAACCCCGTCAGCGGCTCACAGTCGATCGCCGAACTCGGAACCCCGAGCGAAGTCGGCAACGAGCTGGCGAAAACTGCGATCGCGCCGCCGGATTCAGGACGCACCGCCGAACTCGTCAACGTAGCAAGTCGCACGGATGATAAAAACCACACCTACTACCTCTTCGAGTACGCCGTCACCCTACCCGACGGTGAGCGCCACAACCTCGCCAGTGCCGTCATTTCCCGTGGTCAACTTTTCACGCTCAATGTTTCCACGCCCGAGCGCCGTTGGGAAAAAGATGGTGAACAGCTCAAAATCATCGCGCAATCGTTCTCGGTCTATTAATTGGCGTAGCGCAAGCTTCTAGATGGCTTTTGAACAAGCAGGATGCTTGTGTTACGTCTGTCCTCATCGATCTGCGTGAAATGATAAGTAGACCAAGAAAATAAATCGTGCTTCAGCGTAAGATCGCACTATTCGCTGCACGAAGGCTACGCCAACGACTACGCTCAGTGCTCATTGACCCT
>JAAUPN010000023.1 GCA_012033105.1 Coleofasciculaceae cyanobacterium RL_1_1 | reverse complement strand
ACCCGCCGTCCTTAAGCCTTGAATTTATTCACGCTCAAACCCCGCACAAACCCCGCACAAACCCCGCACAAACCCCGCGAAACAGGCACTAATATCCTTAAATACCTTGCTGATCTCGATCAAACACTCAGCGTTAACGCAGGCGAGAGGATAGTCTATTTGTTTCTCAGTTTGTTTCTCCGTCTTCGGAAAGTGGTCAGGACTTACGCAAACCTCGAAGGTCTGAACGAAACTGCATGGTTTTAACCGATCTCTGAACACGAGACCTTCGAGGTTTTGAGATCTCGTGCGTAAGTCCTGGTGGTCGTACACGCGCAATCCGGCCAACGACTTGTCGCCTCAGTAATTTTACGACTATCAATCACCCTCAACAAAAACTAAGATTTAGCCCAGAAATGTGGTCTTTCTTCCCCAATCTGGAGTGCTAGACTAAACTCGCTTTGGCACGTACTCTGACCTGTAGGTTACTGCAAGCATCGTCGCTAGACACGTCAATCTAGAGTTGCATTCGTTGCATTACGCCTTGATCGGGACTCTATATTTCTTCCTGGCTGCATCGATCGCCTTGGCCATGATCGATCTTGCCTCCAATCTGTTTTACGTTGGGTTAGCGGCCTCCATACTGGTTTGCAGTGGCACGCCTAGTCATTGCCAGCTTGCTCGAAGCTTACCCGACAATTTTCCCATTTTCCCCTAGTCAGATAGCGGTATGTTAGCCATGAGTGAATTTTGGAATGCGTTTATCTCCTATGGTCGAGCTGATAGTAAAGCCTTTGCCGCCAAACTTCATCAACGTCTCCGTGAAACCGGCCTCAATATCTGGTTTGACCAAAACGATATTCCCCTAGGCGTAGACTTCCAAAATCAAATTGATGATGGTATTGACAAGTCTGACAATTTTCTATTTATCATTGCGCCACACTCGATCAATTCGCCCTACTGCCTCAAGGAAATCGTGCTGGCGCTGAAGCGGCAAAAGCGCATCATTCCCTTGCTGCATGTGGAGGAAGTCTCGCGCGAAACCTGGCAAGCCCGCAACCCCAACGGCACGGATGAGCAATGGGAAGCCTATAAAGCAGCGGGAAAACATTCGAGTTTTCCGAATATGCATCCCGAGATTGGCAAGATCAACTGGGTGTATTTCCGGGAAGGCATTGATGATTTTGAGGCATCGTTTGCGGGTCTGGTGGATCTGATCGATCGCCACAAAGATTATGTCAATCAACATACGGTACTGCTAGAGCGGGCGTTAACCTGGGATAGCAAGCAGCGCCAGTCGCGCTATCTGCTGGCGGGTGACGATCGTGCCGAGGCGATCGCTTGGCTCAAAACGAGTTTTACCGGCAAAGAACAAGCGCCCTGCGAGCCGACGCTTTTACACTGTGACTACATCTGCGAGAGCATCAAAAACGCGAATAATCTGCTGAGTGACGTTTTTGTTTGTGCCTCAACGAAAAATGCGGAGATCTCCAAACGCTTGCGAGCGGCGTTGATGCGGGAGGGCATCACACTGTGGAGTGCTAGCCATGCGGGATCAAGCTCTGATCTATCGAAAGCCATTTCCCAAGGCATCGAACAAGCCACGAATTTTGTTTATCTCATTTCGCCCGAGTCGGTGAGTTCTGAAAACTGCGCCAAACAGCTCGATTACGCGATCGCCCTCAATAAACGCATCATCACCATCAAGGTCGCGCCAACCCCCACCGCTGATTTACCAGACAGCATTAAAACTCACCAGTTCGTCAAGCTTGATGCTTGCGAAACTCAGGATGAGTACAAGATGGCGATCGGCTTGGTGCTCAAGCAACTCAAGGAAGAGTCTGCGTATTTCGAGCAGCATAAAACGCTGTTGGTGCGGGCGCTGAAGTGGGAAGCTCAGAACCATAACGCTGGGTTACTGTTGCGGACGTATAACCTTGAAGTTGCAGAATCCTGGTTGAAAGCCGGTCGCGATCGCTCGGATTCGCGCCCACTGCCGATTCACGAAAAGCTGATCGAAGCAAGTCAAAATCAGCCGCCCGATTCCTCCAGCGATGTCTTTCTCTCCTATGCTCGCACCGATGGTGATTTTGCTCGCCAGCTCAACGATGCGCTGCAAACCCAAGGGAAAGTGACTTGGTTTGATCAAGAGGCGATGTCTAGCACAGGTGATACAGACGCTCAGATGCGTGAAGGCATCGCCCAGGCGGATAACTTCATCTATGTGATCTCCCCCACGTCAGTCAATACCGATGACTGTCAAGACGAGCTGAACTACGCCAAATCCTTAACGAAACGGATTATCCCCGTGCTGCTGCGCGATACCAATCCCGGCGAGATTGATCCCGATATTCGCGATTTACCAACGATTAATTTCGCCGATGACGATGACTTTTTCGTCGATTTCAATGAGTTGATTCGGATGATCGATATCGATCGCGAACACGTCCAGAGCCACACGAAATGGTTGCAGCGGGCGATCGAATGGGATGGCAAGCAGCGCCCCGACGATCTGCTACTGCGCGGCTCGGAATTTGCGATCGCGGAGGCTTGGCAAGACGAAGCCGTCGAGTATTCCAAAACGCCACCCGTTACGGAACTTCAGCACGCCTTTATTCAGGCGAGTAAGGACGCGATCGAAGCGGCGGAACAGGCAGAACGCGAGCGTCAAGAACGGATGCTGCGTCTCGAACAGGACAAAGTGAAAGCTGCTGAAGAGCTCGCTCGTAAGCAAAAAGCATTTTTGGCCGTTGTCAGTGGTGCGCTGGTAGTCTCCGTCGGTTTGGGGATTGCGGCTCTGGTTCAGCGTCAAATTGCGGTGCAAAAAGAGCAAGAAGCCCTACGCAGCGGGATCAATGCTCTGGGCAAATCATCGCGGGCGGTCTTTGCGCTCAATCAGCGACTCGATGCGCTTGTGGTTGCCATTCAGGCTCAACGCGCGATCGAAGGTTTAGCCGCCCCCGATCCGCAGCTTGCGGAGAGTTCTGAGCAAGTGTTACGTCAAGCTGTGTATGGTGTCCGTGAACAAAACCGCTTGGAAGGTCACGAAACTCGGATTAACGATGTTTCGTTTTCCCCAGATGGTCAACTGCTCGCCTCTGCCAGTGGCGATCGCCTCGTCAAGCTTTGGAAGCCTGATGGTACAGAGGTCGGAAGCCTCGAAGGTCATACCGCTCGGGTTTGGGGTGTCGCCTTTAGTCCCGATGGCAAGACGCTAGCCTCCGCCAGTATCGATCGCACCGTGCGCTTGTGGGACGTGGCGACGATGAAGGAAATTCGCGTCCTCGAAGGCCACGCCGGTCGCGTTTGGAGTTTAGCCTTTACCCCCGATGGTCAAACCCTCGCTTCGGGTAGCGCGGATCAAACGATCAAACTGTGGAATGTTACCGATGGTACAGAGATTGCAACCCTGACCGGGCATACCTCCGAAGTCCAAGATCTCGCCTTTGCCGATAACAAAACCTTGGCCTCCGGTAGTGACGACGGCACAGTCCGGATCTGGGATATCGAAGCCAAAACGGAAACAACCCAAATCAAAGCCTACGATAGCGGTGTTTGGGGCATCCACATCAACCCGGCCAGCGACACGATCGTCTCGGCTAGCAGCAAAGGCGAGGTCGCAACCTGGAATTTACAGGGTGAAGAACAAGATCGCTGGAAAGCCCATGAATCCGGGGTGACGGGTCTGTCATTCTCGACGGATGGTAAGACGATCGCCTCGGGAGGTCTCGATGGTGTCGTCAAAATTTGGACAACGACCGGGAAACTCCTCAGCTCTTGGGTCGGTCATGAAGGTGAAGTCACCGGTATCTCCTTCCAGAAAGGCGGCGGAACCCTGGTCGCATCGTCGAGTCGTGATAAAACCGTTCGGCTTTGGCAGAGCGATACCACCCTGCTCACCGTTCTTAATGAACACGAAGATCGGGTGCGGGGCGTTGCCTACAGTCCCGATGGCAAACAGTTTGCCAGTGGTAGCTGGGATAATACCGTCCGTCTGTGGTCGCCGGATGGTGTGCTAGATAAAACCTTGGAAGGACATACCGGCGCTGTTTACGGCGTTACCTTTAGTCCCGATAGTTCGATGATCGCCTCGGCTGCTGCCGATCAAACCATTCGCCTCTGGTCTGCGGAGGGTGAAATGCTCAAAGTCTTGACGGGGCATGGGGATAAGGTAAACAGTGTTGCCTTTAGCGGTGACGGTAAGTACCTGGTTTCGGCGAGCGATGACGAGACGGTCGGTATCTGGAATGTGGAGACGGGTGAAAATATCCAGTTTCTGAAGGGTCATAAGGACGAAATTCCGGCGATCGCGTTTGATCCGACCAGCGATCGCTTTGTTTCAGCCAGTGATGATACAACGGCGATCGTCTGGAACCTCAAGGGTGAACAATTGATGACCCTTGATGGTCACATGGCCGAACTTCTGAGTGTGGCCTACAGTCCCGATGGCCAGTACATCGCGACCGCCAGCGCGGACAATACCGTCAAGCTCTGGGATTCCGAAGGTAACGAAGTGGCAACGATGAAAGGCCATGAGGGTCTGGTTAATGCGGTGACCTTTAGTACCGATAGCGATCGCATTGCATCGGGTAGTACTGACCAAAAAGTCAATATTTGGGATCTGGACGGTAAGTTGATGACGACCCTGAGTGGTCATAGTGATTCGGTGATGGCCGTCGCCTTCAGCCCGGATAATGGTCAGGTGATTTCTGGTAGCAATGATGCGAGTGTCATCATCACGCCGATTAAGGAAATTATGGGCGCCAGCCAACTGCTTTATTATGGCTGCACATGGGCGGCGGACTATTTACGTACCAATGTGAATCTCACGGATGCCGAACGTACGATCTGTGATGGCTTTAAAAAGCCAACCCCATCAGAAGCGGCGGCGGACACACCTCAGGTTCGTGTGCCGCGTGAGTCGCTGTTTGCCCTGACGTACACTCGTCGTCAGCGTTAATCACACCGCTGTTAGCCGCACCCCATTAACAGCTTAAAGCTCGGAGTTTTTTTAAAAACTCCGAGCTTTGGTTTTTCAATTATTTTCGGGATAACCTGAGAGCGTTGAGCGGAGTCGAAACGCGGTTTTTGAGAAACCAGAACAAAGTTAATAGGTCTCGTTTTTGATTGAACTGACTATAAAACTTGAAACTTGTTTAAAGCTTGAAACTTAAACGAGATCCTGCATTCGTTCGATCTGTTGAATTAGATTAGACACCGCGATCGCTCGCCAGACATCTTCCCTATCAATCAACTGTTCAACGGCGAGGGTCAGCACCTGAACCGCCTCTCGATCGCGTCCAAGCTGCCACAGAGCTTGACCCTGCCCAAGTTGCGCATCGGTATAGCTCGCTTCAATCTTGACCGCTTGCTCGTAGACCTTGAGCGCTTCCTCCCAACGACTTTGGCTGGAGTAGAGTTCACCCAGGCCATTGAGAGCCAGCACGTAACGATCTTCGAGTTCGATCGCGCGACGATAGGCGGCTTCCGCGTCAGCGTCCTGGTATTGAGCGGCGAGAACAATACCGAGTTGTAATACAGCGCCGCATCACGGGGATCACGATCGATCAGTTGGCGAAAGAGAATCTCGGCATCGCGGTAGTTTTCCTCGCGCATGTAGCGATTCGCCTCACGCATGAGGGTGGCGCGATCGAACTGATCCGGCAGTAATAGGGGCGTGATCTGGGCGATCGTGGCCGCTGTGTTGACTTCTAGGTTCGCCTGTACCGGCGCAGCGTTCACAGATTCGAGACTACCGAAACCCACAAAAATCATCACCCCAAGCAATATGCCGCGCCGCCAGGGTAAGCCGCGATCGGGCGATCGTGTTAAGGCTGAAAACGGCATGGATAGAAAAAGAAGGGGCATAACAAAGGCGAACCGATCGCGCCAGCAGGGATAGATTCAACGAATCATGTATGACAGGAACCATTCAATCAATCATTGATTGAAACCTGAACATTAAGCCAAGCTTAGAATCTTTAAGTTGATCAATCGACTCAACAGTACTTAAACTCCAGTCACTCAAGCATCCGAGTCGCAGACAAGCGCAAAGCTTGTGCCACGCATGACATCTGTTTATGGGTTTGGTCTCTTTAAAGTTTAGCGAAGTGCGGTCAGCGCTAGGAAAAATTCGGGAAGGCAATCGGCATCAATCGAAATCAATCGAAATCAATCAAAGTCTGCTTATGCTACCAACAGAACTGCTCAAACATCGAAAACGTGGTGAAGAACTGATCCCCGAACGTCTGCCCCTCGATGCCACTCGCGTAGAGTTAGCAGCGACGGCGATCGGTGTATTTCAAGCCGCGATCGGCACAACCCAAGGCGAACTCGATCAGTGTTTGGCAGACTTTGAGGGAGACTTGCCCGACTATCGCATCCGGCGAGGTTTGGCGCATTTGCTCAAAAGTAAATACTCCACGATCGAAATCGTTAGCCCACTGCCCCCCGAAGATCTCCGCCGCCGCGTCTTTTCCCACGCCGCTAAAACCATCCCCACCCTGATCGCACCGCCGCCACCCTCGAACGTATCGCCCTCGAACTATCACGCGATCTCGCCCGCGAAACTTCACCCCCGAACCTTGTCCGCGACGGCCTCTACGCCGACCTCCAAGAAAACCGCTGCCTCACCCAATTCGACGCCCCCGATCCTGAAACCCTGCTTCATCTCTACAATCTCTCGCAAGTTCAAGGCATTTTTTACCGCGCCAGCGACATCGTGATTAACGCCTATCGCAACGTACCAGGACAGTACAAACTCCTCTTTCGCTACCTCAAACTCTTTGGCTTGATGTGCTACATCGAAGGCGACGCCGACCACGGCTTTACCGTCACGATCGACGGCCCCACCAGTCTCTTCAAACCCAGCACCCGCTACGGTCTGGCGATCGCCAAACTCATCCCCGCCCTGCTCCATGTCAGTCGCTGGAACCTCACCGCCACCCTCCACAACCGCGATCGTGACAGCGGCCACTGGACACACGGGCGCTACAGCCTTGACTCAGACTGCGGCCTCATCTCCCACTATCCACCGGGCAAAGAATACGACAGTTTGCTCGAAGAATCCTTCGCCAAACGCTGGGCTAAACTCGATACACCCTGGCAGCTCGAACGCGAAGTCGATCTCGTTCCGATCCCCGGCAGCGTCGCGATCCCCGATTTTCGCCTGGTGCATCCCGATGGTCGTACCATCTTGGTGGAAATCGTCGGCTATTGGCGACCGGAGTATTTACGGAAAAAGTTTGCCCAGGCTCGCAAGATCGAGGCGGGCGGCTTGACCAGCGGGTTTATTTTGGCGGTTTCGGAACGATTAAACCTCGAAAAAGCGGGGGTGCGGGTGAATGATCTGCCTGTGCCGATCGTTTGGTTTAAAGGCAAGCTGCAACCAAAAGCCATTCTCGACCTGATCGAACGAGTCGCCACCCCTACGGAGATCTAGCGATCGTGAGATAGCGTGAGATCGATCAATGTTATGGATCGCTAGATCTAAAGAAATTCCTAGGAATTCAGGCCGACACGATTTAATGTGAATGGCCAATACTTCGCCAGTATGTAGATTGCGGAAAATAACGACCGTACAAGTCTCAGCGTGGCGTGCGTTATAGTCTTAAACAACCAGGATTTACAGCAGTCAAAGGCTATGAGCGATCGCAGTCCTTACGAACGGCTTGGCGTCACAGAAGATGCGTCGTTCGAGGAAATACAGCAGGCACGAAAACGCCAAATTGAGCGCAGTACCGCCATGGTACGCCGGTCGAACACGTCGAGATGGCTTACGATGCCGTGTTGATGGATCGGCTGCGGATGCGCCAGCAAGGAAAAATCAAAGTTCCCGAGGGAATTCGGTTTCCGGAGCGGACGATTCCCGAACCGAAACCGGTTCCAGCAGCATCATTAGAAGAACGCGCTCCAGGATGGATTCGCGATTCGATCGACCATCCTGAACGTAATGATATTTTGATTCCCGCAGGTGCGTTTACCGGCCTTGGGGTGGTGAGTGCGTTTGGCGTGGAGTATGCACCGATCGCTCTGGCGCTAGGAGCCGGTGCAAGCCTGTATTTTCTTAACCGCAAAGATCAGCGCTTTGGTCGGGCGGTGCTACTGACATTAATCAGCACGATCGCCGGGATTGCGATCGGTTCGTTTATCGCGCCCCTGCTCGGTGCGCCCGTCGCTCCCGAAATCATCGCCGCATGGCTGACTTTCTTCGTTTTATGGCTGACATCAAGCTTTTTGCGTTAAGTCGCAAATCGTTTGAGTGATCGTTTGATCGTATCTTTGCCATTGTTTGCGGTTCTATAGCGTTCCTAAATTCCGGTCAGTTATTTCAATTCAACAATTTCAATTTCAACTCAACAAGGGTTGCTTCCCATAGCAACCCTTGTTTTGTGTTGGAGACTAGTGTTACTGCGTTGGGACGGTTGAGGCTGTGCTGTTTAACTCGATCGAATTTCTTTTCGTTTTCTTACCCCTAACAGTCGCGGGCTATCGTCTACTTCGTCAGCGGGGCTACGCTCAACTGGCAACGATTTGGCTAACTCTACTCTCTCTGGGGTTCTATGGCTGGTGGAATCCCCCCTACGTCTTACTCTTAATCGCCTCGATCGCCTCGAACTACACCTTCGGGTACGCCATTCACCGTGCCTCGCCACAATCGCGACACCGCCTGACAATGCTCGGCATTGGCTTCAATTTGGCGCTCATCGGCTATTACAAATACACCAACTTTTTTCTAGGCACGATCGATCATCTTTTCGGGGTCGATCTTCAAATCGCGCCGATCATCCACCCTCTCGCGATCTCCTTTTTCACCTTTCAGCAAATCGCCTACCTCATCGACGTTGATCGGGGTCACGCCCCACCCTACTCCCCGATGACTTACGCCCTTTTCGTTACATTTTTTCCCCAACTCATTGCCGGACCGATCGTCCACCACCAAGAGGTGATGCCGCAGTTCGATCACACGATCACCTTATCTCCAACCGCAAACACCGCCCAACCTTCACCCACATCCGCGATACCCGCGATACCATCTGCGATCAGCGATACCGTCACACAGACAGTCAACCCCGCAGAATCATCGCGATCGCACCCGCTCGCCGTCGGCTTAACCATCTTCACCCTCGGCCTGATCAAAAAAATCTGGATCGCCGACCCGATCGCCACGATTTCCTCACCCCTATTCGACAGCGCCAGCACCGGCCAAATCCTCACCACCGTCGAAGCCTGGAGCGCCACCCTGTTCTACACCTTTCAGCTTTACTTCGACTTCTCTGGCTACTCCGACATGGCGATCGGCGCTGCCCGCCTCTTCGGCATCGTCCTACCATTTAACTTTGACTCACCCTACAAAGCCACCAGCATCCGCGACTTTTGGCGACGCTGGCACGTTACCCTCTCCAATTTTCTACGGGATTATCTCTACATTCCCCTCGGCGGGAGCCGCTCCGGTCATCCCGCGCTCAACCTATTCCTGACGATGCTGCTCGGCGGGTTGTGGCATGGTGCAGGCTGGACGTTTGTGGTTTGGGGAGGACTGCACGGGATATATCTGGGGATTGATCGAGCATGGCGCGTGGGGTGTGCGGCTTGGCGCGATCAGTGTGTCGGGTGGCGTTGCTGGAAGGATGGATGGCCTGTGCGGATCATGCGGTGGGCGGGCTTGAGCTTGGCTTGGTGTCTGACGTTTTTGGTGATTGCGTTGAGCTGGGTTATCTTCCGGGCGGATAGCCTAACAACGGCGGGATCAATCCTACGGTCAGCGATGGGGCTGAATGGAACTGTTTTGGGCGATCTCGTTCCCGCTCACGGGGCGATCGCGGCGGCTCTGTTCGCGATCGTCGGCTTTGCTCCCAACCTCATGGAAATCATGCATCGCTACGAACCTGCACTTGGGTTCTGCGATCGCGATCGACCGACCCCACCCCGTTGGTTAACCTGGAATCCAAAATCCTGGCTGGGTATTCCCTTCGGCATTCTGATGTTTTTTGCATTGCAAACACTACTTCTCGCCCCAGAAAGTGAGTTTTTATATTTCCAGTTTTAGCTAAACTTTACCCTAGAAAAAATCCAGCGGTTAACATTTTCACTACATCAAATGCACGATAACAACGCTTGAAACTTACTGAAATAGACTAAAACCTAATCCCAAACTCTACTTTCAAAACTCACTAATACAAAAACTTAAATGAGGAGAAAAAGCGCTCAGAATCATCCGAGAATGAGTCTTCCCGATCCGCTGCCGCTGCTACCACCTGAAAGATATAGCGATCGACAACGTAAATTTGGTGCTGATAGAGCAAACCATCGCGCCCTTCATAGCGCATCTCATAGCCGGGATAGCCATTCGCTTCAATTTCCCGATCGCGCCCCATGCGCTGTCTAACATTCGCTAGCACGCCCTCGATCGCGCTGGCGATCGTCGTTTCAGCAGGCATCACCGCCATGTAATTGGGGAACGCGGTATATGTAACCGTGTAAGCTCGTGAGCCACTGTCAACACTAAAGGTTCGGACGCGCAAATCACCTAGGTGTGTCTCGAACGTTTGGCGATCTTCCCGCAGGTCACCGGGTGGAAATTCAATATCAAAACCGAGATCTTCACTGCTAAATTGTTGCCATGGCCCGGTGATGATATTCGCCTCGATGGGTTCGCTTGACTGACGATCAGTCACCAGCGTTGGCATCGAAAGACCCGCTGTCGCCGCGATCGCATTTTGGATTCCCGGTGATGATTGTGTCCAGAGAAATTTACCGATCGACTTACCACCAAAAACAACAACAAATGTCGTTATTGCTGAAATAACAAAGTTACGAGTGTGTCGTTGTCGTTTAGAAGCATTCATGATCTCTAGCACATGTCGTTTAGTGGCGGACGATACTGCGACCTAGGGCGTGTCATCAATTTCAGACTAACGCAAAACGTTAAAACTAGCGTAGGCATTATGACCAAGCCTCGGTGACATGGAATTCTCCGCATCTCGTCGATTCTGGTCAGAACGAACGTATCCGCAATAAAAAAACAACCCTAGCCGCTTCGATCGCAGTAGGGTTGTCCTGTATTGAATGTATTGGATCGAAGTTATTCAGCCGTTTGATCAAAGTTTGATTAACCTCGCGGGCTGAGTTGGGCGATCGCAGTTAAACCCGCACCGCCGATTTACTCGATGTCTTCAAGAATTCTGTATTAACGCCAGATTCACGAGTGAGCGAAATTTTACCTGTACGTGCAACTTCACGTAAGCCGAACTTCTGGAGCATTTGCATGAGGGCAACCATTTTGCCGGGATCGCCCACCACTTCGAGGATGACCGAATCATCGGCAACGTCAACGACCCGCGCCCGGAAAATTTGGGCAATTTGCACGATTTCTGACCGCGTCTCGCTATTGGCTGCGACTTTGATCAGCATCAGCTCTCGTTCAACGCAAGGCACTTCGGTAACGTCTTGCACCTTAATGACGTTGATTAGCTTGTAGAGCTGTTTTGTGAGCTGTTCGAGGACGTTGCGATCGCCGTTGACCACCATCGTGACGCGCGAGATGCCATCTTGTTCGGCAGCACCGACCGCTAGACTCTCAATATTGAAGCCACGACGTGCGAATAAGGCCGCGATGCGCGTCAAGACTCCGGCTTCATCTTCGACTAAGACTGAGAGCGTGTGTTTCATGGGTGGGAAGGCGATTGTAGCTGAGAAAGGGGTGTAAGTCGTGGGTCGCGAGCGTGAGGGAGTACAAACAACAGAGACACTGTTTGTACCATATTTGTCCGTGAACTTTGTTACGGAAGTGAGAGACGTTTCCGTGGGTGAAGGCTGTGATGTCGAACGATCGGCGTCGGCTACGATCACCACTGTTGGCGGCGAGGAGTCTCTATCAGATGACCTGACAATGATTTCGTAATCATCGTACAACCTCCCAATTTTCCCATAAATTCCTAGGAAAAAGTGTTCCAGGATACTGTTTTATCAGCGTTTACAATCATGTTTGCGATCGAGACCGGACAGAGGCTTGATAGGATTGAGGATGCAAATTCGTCTTGATCGTCCCGAACGTTGCGGCTGTTGTTGACTCGACCGTACGTCGCCTGCGGGCGTTCGCGACCGTCTCAGAAAGTAAATCCGTAATGTCACTATTTGATTGGTTCGCCGACCGTCGTAAATCGAGCGCAAATGTAGAAGGCGTGCAGGAGCGCGAAATTGCCGATGGGCTTTGGACGAAATGTGACTCCTGTGGGGTGTTGAGCTACACCAAAGATCTGCGTGCAAATCAGATGGTTTGTCCGGAGTGCCACCATCACAACCTCATTTTTAGTCACGATCGCATCGCTCAACTGATCGATGACGGAACGTGGTCGCCGATCGCAACGGATCTACGCCCTGCTGATCCGCTGAAGTTTCGCGATCGCAAAGCCTATCGCGATCGGCTGCGGGAATACCAAGAGAAAACGAAGCTGCATGACGGCGTGCAGGCGGGACTCGGTGAAATCAACGGTCAGCCCGTCTCGCTAGGCGTGATGGATTTCAGCTTTATGGGCGGCAGCATGGGGTCTGTGGTCGGCGAAAAGCTGACGCGGGCGATCGAGCAGGGAACGGCAACGAAACGCGCGGTCGTGATTATCTGCGCCTCGGGTGGAGCGCGGATGCAGGAGGGCATGTTAAGCCTGATGCAAATGGCGAAGATTTCCGGAGCCCTCGAACGTCACCGCACGGCCAAGCTGCTTTATATCCCGGTCTTGACCCATCCCACGATGGGCGGTGTCACGGCTAGTTTTGCGATGCTGGGCGACATGATTATTTCTGAGCCGAAAGCGTCGATCGGCTTTGCGGGTCGCCGCGTCATCGAGCAGACCCTACGTCAAAAGCTACCCGATGATTTTCAAACCGCCGAAGATTTGCAAAAACACGGCTTTGTGGACATGATCGTGCCACGCACTGAGTTAAAAAATACTCTCAGTCAACTTATCCGTCTGCATACCCCGCGCCCTGCGGCTGCCCCCACGATCGACGGCTTGATCAGCTCGAATGGTACACGCAACCTGCTGAACGGAGGAGATGAAGCTTCGACGGCTAGCTCCGTGGTCAGTCCGATCGCAGTGGTAGGTGATCGCACCTAGAAAACAGAGCGATCGCGGCAAATTCGAGCGATATTCAGGCGATATACAAAAAACACGTCACAAGAACCGCCGCGTTCGCTTCAAAACGTAACGAATTCTGGCATCATAGACCGTACTGATAAACTGCTATCTGAGCTTGGGCTTGCCGGGGTTGCTGCACCGAACCGTCTGTGTCGTTATTCCCAGCGAAATCAAGCACGTTTTTTGACAAGTTTTAGAGAATATCATGCTAAAGCGATGCTTTTGGCTGGTCGCAGCCACGGTTTTTTTTGCATTCCAATTTATTTCGGACAGCGCTCTGGCGATCGATCTCGACGCAGAGACTCGGACTGTCAAGCTAAATGAAGCGGGCGAGCAAATTACCCTAACCCTCAAACAGGCCGCACGCGGTCAAAAAGTTTTCGGTGACGTCTGCGCTCAGTGCCACCCCCAAGGTCTGACCAAAACCAACCCGAATGTTAAACTCGGTCTCGACGATCTCGCTTTCGCAACGCCGCCGCGCGATAACGTCGAGAATCTGGTGGATTACATGAAAAATCCGACGACCTACGATGGGGAAGACGATATCTCTGAACTCCATCCGGCGATTTCGAGTGCGGATATTTTCCCCGAGATGCGCAATCTAACCGAAGAGGATTTGGTTGACGTTGCGGGTCACATCCTCATTCAGCCGAAACTGCGCGGTATTACCTGGGGTGGCGGTAAGGTTTACAACTAAATTGATTTGGGCGTCCTGACCGGGTCTTAGCGTTGCGACGTTGCGACCCGTGATGAGTCGATGAGTGCCTCTACGCTCAGACTTTGATCAGGTATCGCCCGAAGTCCATAAATTTAGCCCCAAACAGAAAACGCCGAAGTGCTAGACACTTCGGCGTTTTACTTTTTTGCTTTGAGTTCTGGCTTTGAGCTGGTCAACGGGTTAGAACAATGCGGATGAAAGGACTTGAACCTTCACGTCACGAGGACACTAGAACCTAAATCTAGCGCGTCTACCGATTCCGCCACATCCGCAGGGTAGGAAAATAGAATATCAGACTGTTCAGCGGTGGGCAAGATATTTGCACCACATTAGGTGCTGTGGAGGTTGTGAGGGCTTGGCTGGTGATCCGTGCTTTTGTCCAGGGGAAGGTGAGCTGACCCTTGCCGTGTCTCGGGATGTTAGAAAACCCTAACAGAAGACCCCAAAAATAGTGTTCAGTCCAGGGTTGGACTGTAAAGTTGGAACATCCAGATTCGAGACCTCCAGATTCGGGATAGTTTGATCGCTCCCTCCTACGCGGGTTATTTCCCTATGGCCGTAAACATCTTGGCTCTTCGACACACGCTCACGTGTTTTTCCCTGCTGCCAATACTCGGCACGATCGCAACCCTCACAGCTTGTAAATCGGCGCCACCCGCTGCAACGACGACGCTACAGGCCAAGGTCGAGGTGGGAACGGTTCAGGGCTTGCAGCAGGGCGATCGCGCCTGCTATGCCAGCATTGCCGACGCAGCGGGGAACGTAACGCAGCAGTTTGCCAGCCCGGAGCTGTGCGGCCAGAGTGCATTAGTGGGTCAGTCAATGCGGCTGTTTTATGAGCCGGTGTCGATCGCGGCAGAATCCTGCCAGGGAAATCCAAGCTGTACGGAGACAGAGACGGTTTTATCGATCGTCCGCACGGAATCCCTAACGGCAGAGGCTAATCCAGCACCAGCTCCCCCGGCTCAGTCAGCTCCACCCGCCGCTGCGCCCCCAGTTCAACCGGCTCAACCTGCCGCCCCTCAACCGGCTGCTCCACAACCAGCAGCCCCGCGACCCGCCGCCCCACAACCGGCTCCCGCGACGACCAGCCTCGGTGCGGGTCAGTATATGGGTGTTGCCGCGACGGGTGAGGATGTGTATTACGGCGGGATGACGCTTCAGTGTGGTGATTTGCCGGAGTCTGATCCCTGTTGGCGATCGCCGAATGTGAACTACACGATCGGCAATGATTCGGTGTTTGCGATCGCCGATTGCGATCGTCAGGTGTTTACTGAAGTCTGGGTCGATAGTGAAATGGTGGCGCAGGATATGGCGCCGCAGTCGGAGGCGATCGCTCAGGTGATTTCCCTCGCCTGTTATGACGCCTTGGGTTTATGAGCATGTCCAATGGGTTGGCTCGACGTCTTGTTCTGTTGACTGATTTCGACGCGCGGCCATCAAGGGCTAGATCGCACCCGATAGTGACAGATTGTGTTCGAGGTGAACGAGGGCGGTTTCGAGGTCGTCGTTCACAATTTGAATGTCGAACTCTGAGGCGGCATCGATTTCAATCTGAGCGCGGGCGAGACGCTTGACGATCGCCTCGTCGGTATCGCGATCCCGTGTGCGTAACCGGTGTTCTAGCTCGTCGATCGATGGCGGCAAAATAAACACTGAAACCGCTTGCTCGAACAGGTGTCGCACCTGACGGGCTCCTTCCAGTTCAATTTCGAGCAATACCGATTCACCACGATCGAGCTGATCGTTAATCGCCGTTTTGGGCGTCCCGTAATAGTTCCCGGCAAATTCTGCCCATTCCAACAGATCGCCCGCCGCAATTTTGGCCTCAAACTCCGCGCGATCGAGAAAGTAATAATCCTCACCGTCGATTTCGCCCTCGCGTGGCGATCGCGTCGTCGCCGAGATCGAGAGATAAAGTTTGGGATGACGCTGGAGCAGTTGACGAACCAACGTTCCCTTACCGACGCCGCTTGGCCCGGTTAATACAACTAGTTTTCCGGCAGGTTTTGCTGCCGTCTGGGTGGGTTCCGTTTCAGGGCGACTCACCTCGATCGGGCTGACGTTAGGGAGGCTGGACTCTGCACTACCTGGATTCATAAACGGGATTGCCTGTGTGTAAGGTTTCGCGCTAGTCTATCAGCCCAGATTCAGTGATATCTAGCGATCGTTCATAACCCCGAGCCGCAACCCTGAACACCTTACGTATCCTTACTGGGGATAAACCGATTGGCGACGGTTTCCGGCTGAATCGCGGAAAGGATCACATGGCTCGAATCCATGATGATGGCTGCGCGGGTTCGGCGACCATAGGTGGCGTCGATTAAGTGGCCACGGTCGCGAGCATCGCTGATGATACGCTTGATAGGGGATGAATCTGGGCTGACGATCGCCACGACTCGATTGGCCGAAACAATGTTGCCAAAGCCAATATTGATGAGCTGAATGTCCATAAAAAATTCGCGCGAGCGGGTGTGAGTGGCACGATTTGGGGATTCTGTACTCCATGTTAGTGACTATCTCTAGAAATGGCCGATTTATGGTAGGCCGCAGCCTTAATCACGGCAATTGCGGCTCGATATTACGCCTCACCTCCTGTGACGTTTGTTGTGACCACCCGATCGAGACCTTAAACTCCGTAGGATTCCAGCCGCGCCTGGATATGATGCATCATGCAACCTGTTGATTACACCACCCTCAAGGCACTGGCGATCGAGCTACGCGATCGTTGGATTCCGTCTCGCCTCGAACAGGTGTATCAACTCGATCGCACCCATCTCGCCCTCGCACTACGGACGATCGAGCGCCGCGCGTGGCTACACATCTGCTGGCATCCCCAGGCCGCTCACCTGGCGATCGGGGACGCACCACCGAAAGGACAGGATACGTTTACCTTTAGTGATCAGTTGCGCCACCAGTTGAAAGGGTTGGCCTTGGTGGAGGTGGCTGACATTGCCCCCTGGGAAAGGGTGCTAGATTTTCGCTTTGCCCGTCGTCCGGGCGATGCGATCGTTTGGCATCTATACGTTGAGATTATGGGCAAATATAGCAATGCGATTTTGGTCGATCGCGACGAGGTGATCGTCACCGCTGCTCATCAGGTTTCGTCCCAACAGTCGAGCGTACGCCCCATCCTCACCGGCAAGCCCTACGAAATCCCCCCCAGTCTCACCGATCCTAGTCCCTCACGAACCGAGGATTTCGAGCGGTGGCATGATCGCGTCGCACTCGTTCCCGACACGCTGCGACGCAATCTGACAAAGACCTATCGTGGCGTCAGTTCGTCCCTAGCCGATACCTTGGCGATCGCCGTTGGGCTAGACCCCCAGGCTTCGACCGACACGTTAACCCCATCGGATTGGCAGCGCTTATTTAACGTCTGGTGCAGTTGGCTCGATCGGCTCGAAACCGGCGAATTTCAGCCGATGATCACGAAAACGGGCTACACCGTTTTAGGCGATCTGGGTGCGGATTTGAACGCGGATTTGAACGCGGATCAAGCCGCCATCAATTCGTCTTCATCGGGTCAATCCGAATCCGACCAAGTCACAGACGCAACAAAAGCATCCCGCCCAGATCAATCCACCCATGCGATCGTCTTTGACTACTACCGATCGCGGCTCGATCAGCAAACCTTCACCCAAGTCCGCCATCAACTCAGCCAAAAAGTCAGCCAAGCCCTGAAAAAACTCACCGTCAAGCGCGACGGCTTTGCCCAACGCCTGACCGAATCCGACGACGCCGACGCCTATCGCCAGCAGGCTGATCTACTCATGGCACACCTGCACGAATGGCAACCGGGGATGACGGCGATCGTCCTCAACGACTTTGAAACCGGCGAACCGGTCAAAATTCCGCTCAACCCCGAATGGAACGCCGTCTACAACGCCCAGCGCATTTACAAAAAACACCAAAAACTCAAACGCGCCCGCAATGCCGTGCAGCCCTTGCTCGATGAGGTTAACGCCGAGATCGCCTATCTCGAACAGGTAGACGCCGCGATCGCCACCGTAAACCACTACCGCGACGCCACCGACCTCGAAACCCTCGAAGACATCCGCGACGAACTGATCGAACAAGGCTACATCGCCGCCCCGCAACACCACACCCCGCCCGACCCGCGATCGCGACAATTTCCACCGCTATCAATCCCCCAGCGGCTACGAAATCCTAATTGGCCGCAATAACACCCAAAACGATCGCCTCACCTTCCGCGTCGCCAACGACTACGACCTCTGGTTCCACACCCAAGAAATCCACGGTAGCCACGTACTTCTCCGCCTCAAACCCGGAGCTGTCGCTGACCCCACCGACATGCAACACGTCGCCAACCTCACCGCCTACTACAGCCGCGCCCAACAAAGCGAGCTAGTCCCCGTGATCTTCACCGCACCGCGCCACGTCTACAAGCCAAAGGGTGCAAAACCGGGGATCGCAATTTACAAACACGAGCAGGTGATCTGGGGGCAACCGCAACAGGTGGATCGATCGCAGCTCTGACGTCGGTTTCAAGCCTCAGATCATCAGAATCATCAGATCAAAGGGCGATCGCAATATTTGATTCGACGGTTCATCCCAGGAGGTCTATCGCTTTTGCCTCACCTATAGAATCATTAATTCTACGTACTAGATATCTACGATTGCCTTAATATCTAAGTATATATATGTAGTTTTTTTGATATAGACCTCAATTATATGGTGCTGCCAGACCCTCTGCACGTGTAGGAAATCTGAGATGAAACCTGAGATAAAACCCATTTTTAGTGTCGTCATTACAACTTTTAACCGCAGAACGTTACTCAAAAAAGCAGTACATACGGCCTTGGGACAAACTTATCCCTGCGAAGTTATTATCGTTGATGATTGCTCTGAAGATGGTACGGAAGCTTGGGTGAAAAAGATTCAATCTGAACCCTGGGGTGAGCGAGTTCAATACATTCGCAACTCCGTAAACCTTGGTCACTCCGGTAGTATCAATCGGGGTGTCGCGATCGCCTCTGGCAACTGGATCAAATTTTTAGATGATGATTATCTTGCGCCGAATTGTTTAGAACAGATAGCGGAGGCGATCACTCTCGCGCAACACCAAACCTCTGAGCCGATCGCCCTATGTTCTGTTCAGGCAATTCAGGAGCATCTGAACGGTAAGCCATTCCGAAAAACTCGCCTACCTAGACCGATCGCCGCCCATGATTTAACCCGTCGTCGTCGCAATCTTGGCTATCTCGTCGATCGCGATGACGTGCACTACAACATGTTAATTGGACGCTTACCGTTTGGAACTCCGGTTCAAGTCGCCTGTAGCCGTCAGGCGTTTGACCAGGTGCAGGGCTGGAATCCCCAATTTAACGGAGACTCTGACGATATTGAGTTTTGGGTGCGAGCTGCGAGCACTGGAGCCGCGATCGTGCTACACGCACCGCTGGCGTACCGTACCCATGGCGCTCACAATATTTCTGCCAGTCTATCGGAAGTTCAGCGCTTCCAGACCAATTGGATGATCAAGCAAAACATCTTTCAGCGGGTCTCGTCCAAGTACCAAGCGGATCTACCATCAATGAGTGATCTCAGAACATCTCTCGAAGTTCATTGGGGTCTCGTGAGCCTCAAAAATAAGCATATCGCCGAGGCGATCGCTCTACTCTCTCATGCATTACGATCGCCATCTCGATGGTGGAAATACGCTGTGCATCGCTAGAAAAATTCGCAGGTTCGCGTTCCACTCAAGTCGCATTCCACCCCACTTAATCCGGTTACATTATCGCGGTATGGTGGCTCACCTTTTGCCTGCATGATGGGTCACTTGCGTAAATCACCCTAGCTCATTGCTCAAGCTGTCATTGTTTTGATCAGCCCTATTCTTGAGCATGATTGTGCGTTCTTCCCGCTGAGGTCAGGCGAGGAAAAATATCTCGATTTTGTCTATTTTTGTAAATCTGCATGAAGGAATGCTGTGTTTCCTCGCCTTTTGGCGAAACCGCCTAAATACAGTGAGATTATTCAAAGTATAGAGCGCTGACGACGATGCAACGTTACTTGACTTGCAGGACTAAACCCGTGATCTTACGTGGCTCACAGTTGCGGAATCCCCATGGATAACACTGGAGATACTGCTATTGAGATCTTAGATGTTGTCGCTTTTGTGATTGTGGTCGCTTAACTTAGGTGATCTCAGTCATATCAAACCCTTGTCACGATCGCAAAAACTCGTACACCGGGTCACTGAAGTCAAGCGGCAATCACGAGATATTAGTCTACAAGGCCGAAACGTCAGCCGACACAGTGCTCTAGGCCGTTTGGAACAAAGGGGAGACCAGCCATCATGAAACGCTCACTACTTGCATTCACCTCACGCTTGTTTGATGGCTCTCGTTCGACCTTACTACTACTTTCAGCCCTCACGCTGACAGGCTTATCACTATCCGCTCCGCTCCATGCTGAAGAGGTGACCCGCGATGGTCTCTACCTGCGGGGTTCGCATCCCGTTGCGAACCAGATCGGCGAGTCCTACATGGTGTTTTCGGTGCAAAACGGTCAAACGGTGGGCGGTTTTTATCAGCCTCAGTCATCGTTTGATTGTTTTTATGGGTCGATCGGCTCGGACTATATGCCGCTGACGGTGGTGAATAGCTACACCGAAGATCGCTACACCTATGCGATGAACCTATCGCGTGAGACGATCGTGGCGAATGCGAGCCAAACGAGCATTGCCAGTCAAGATCCGGTTAGCGCCTACGCGATCGCAGAGCTGGATGAAACCGCCCGTCGTGTTTTAGCAACGTGCCAAAGCCAGCTCTCGGACGACATGAGTATCTGACATGAATGTCTAGATGGTTGCGACGTGGCGAACTATGACCGGTTTTGACAGCTCGTTATTACGGTAAACGTGTAGTGGCGATCGCAGGGTCAAGGAGACCGAGCTATCGCCACGGGCGGACGTGTAACCGGAGGCGTGCAGGCTGGCTTGGGTGATGCGCAGCACCATCGAGAGACGGATGCGACCGCTGGTGTTACGGATGGAGCGATGGACGAGCTGATCAGTGAATAGGACAAATTCGCCTGCTTGCAAGACGATCGCGCTTGCCTTTGCTTCTAGTGCAGAATTGATCTCAAATAAATTATTTCCGCTGAACGGATCGGAGAGTTTGACGGTGTAATTGGTGTCGTTTAACTCGGTGTTGGGGATGTATTCAAAGCCGTTATCTGCGGTGACATCGGTGAGGGCAATATAGGCGTGGATGCTTTTGCCCTCACCGGAGAGCAGTTTGGGATAGACATCACGATGCCAAAAGGGGATGAGCTGTTGCGCTGGATAATTGACCCAAATTTCTGAGCGCCAGAGGGTGAGGTCATCGCCAAGGCGTTGTTGCAAGCATCGTAATAATTCTGGGTCATGACAAAGGCGCTGAATGGCGTCCGAATCAAGGTGGCGCTCCATATAAAATTCACGCTTCCACATCTGGACGCAGAGGAGAAAGAAAGCACCGAATTTAAGCTGGATTAAAAATCGGAGGAGTTGCAGTAGCACTCGCTTGGCCGGAGGTTTCGGTAAGACCTGCTGCTGAATGGTCTGGGCGATCGCCTGCATTGTCTCAGGGCTAAGGGTGAGGCGATAGGGAGCTGAAATCTCGTGATCGTCGCGATCGTACCGATCCTCGGGGCTGGATGCATTGATTTTGGCTTGCCCCTCCATTTTTTGGCTCGGGGTGTTGAGACTCGTTCTCGGATGGCGTCCTGTCCAAGCTTGGCTGCGTTGCCAGAGTTCCGCCGATCGCTGGGGATCGGTCGCGAGGGTCGGCCAGGGGAGAGGCTGGAGGTGGCGATCAACGAAGGTTCCGCTGGTGGTTTGCCATGCGGGATCGGTGAGCATGGCGATCGCGCTTCGGGCGACATCATCGGGATGAGCGCCAATGCCAACAAGTTGGGCGAGCTGGTGACCGAGGGTAATATTCGAGCGAACAAAGCCGGGATGCAGGGCGTTAATGGTCATGCTGCGGTTGCTCGTGTCGTCGTGGCGTAAACGCCGATCAAGTTCACGGACAAAGAGTAGGATTGATAATTTTGACAGGCCGTAGAGGTGGATGAAATTCCACGGTGTCGGCTGGGTGAAGGCGTCCCAGTCAAATTGCTGGGGGCGGTAGGCTACATCGGAGGCGATCGCCAAAATGCGACTTGTGGGGGTGAGGCGATCGCGTAACAGATCGGTGAGCAGAAAATGACCGAGGTAGTTGATGCCCCAAATGCGCTCAAAGCGCTCGGTGGTGGTTCCTCGCCCCTGAAAAACCCCGGCATTATTCACCAAAATATCGAGGGGAAGCTGACGCGCACAGAACTGAATCGCACAGGCACGAACCGAGTCGAGCGATGCTAAATCTAACGGGAGGGCTTCGATATTGGGGTTGTTCGTTTTGGCTTGAATGATGGCGATCGCTCGGTTCGCTTTGATACTAGAGCGGCACGCGATAAAAATGTGACAGCCCTGATGAGCCAAGGCGATCGCCATGCTTAAACCCAGGCCGGAATTTCCACCGGTGATCAGGGCAACGCGCTGATTTAATCTGGCATCTGGTGTCATAACGATCCGCACAAGAGTTATCGCACGGTCAAAACAGCTTAATTCTAATCATTGATGCCGAGAGTTTTTGATGAATGCGGGACGATCTCGCGGGCGAATGGCTAGGCTTCCTGATCAATTCACCGTTTTTGATGCATTTCACCCCGAAAAATACGCATTCACATCATCAATCCTCGGGTGCATCGTCATGCACCCGAGGATTGATGGGCGCAGGATCGAACCCGATAAGTCTGCGTTGGCTCTGGCGAATCTGTACTGCTTTAGATGCTGACGACTCTCAATGACAGCAGGGTTTATTTGACTTTGTAGTAACGCATATCGCTTTCCTTGTAGCGGTATTCCACACCACAGCGAGCGCGGGTGAATTTATCCAGTTCACCGTCTTCACGCTTGCGATCGAGCGTACGCTTATCACAGCGGCATAGACTCGCCAGCCCGTTTTTACTCAGGGATGGGGAGTCCTGGAGCTTTTTTACCTCCTCTGGATTCATCTGACTCGATGAACGGCGGCGACGGCTGGGCGTTTTGGCTCGCTTGACACTGCTTGAGGCAGTGGTGCTAGCTGCCGCTGCGGTGGCTTTCACCGGCTTTGCGACCGGTTTCGCCACTGGGGTTGCCGGTTTTGCGATCGGTTTTGCCGGAGCCGTGGCTACTGGGGCAGCGGCGGCGGCGGGTGTTGCTCGAGTTGGCGTGGCGGCTTTGGTTGCGGCGGTTGATTTCGGTCGAGTTGTCGCCGTGGGTGAAACCGCAGGAGGTTGCGGTGGTGTTTTGACCGTGGGAGCGGAGCTGTTGACGGACTCTAGGGTTTGGCCTAAGCGTGCGACTTCAGCTTCGAGAGCTTCGATACGGGCAATCCAAGGGAAATCCTCCGGTGGTGTGGTCGTTTTGGAGGCGGAACGTTTCGCGATCGGGGTCGGTGGTACGGCATCGCCCGTCAGTGCCGCGAGTCCGGCGCTGAGAATATCGTTGAGGACGGCGAGGCGATCGTATCCCAAAGCTTCACCGTGACGATCGGCAAGGCTGGAGGGATACTGGCGTTTTCCGAGTTCGGCGATCGCCTCCATCGTCGAATCGTCTACGCGAAGCTGGAGAATCTGGGGCATCGATCTCAGGGAATAACGCGCTCGAAAGGGGGCGCGGTGGACTGTATTCTATCGTCCTACAAGATGGCGATTCTGGTGGTGGACTTTGGGAAAAATGGGAAAACTGTGATTTCACGCTCAACCCGGCCTTGAGGACGAAGATTGATCGCTAGAATGTAAAACTAACAAGCATTGTGGCACTGATGGAGCCACAATACCACCACTCAGGGGTTGAATTTTCTTCATATTTTGTATTGAAGCGCTGGTGATCTGGATTGGGTCTAGGTGGGCTAGGGTGGGGCGATCGTGGGTGAAGACCGTCGCGGATCGCCATAACCTTTTAGACTAGACACGATCTGATGACTCACTGGTGAGCGGGATTCAGGAGAGGTGAACTGTGATTGATCGCAACCGAGAATCAACAGTGCAAAGTGCGACGAGTCGCCGCGAACTACGCGATCTCGTACGTTCGCAACTGCAAATGTTGCTCGAACAAAATAACTTGCAGGGTGCAAAAACCTTGCTGGTTCCCGTCCAGCCTGCGGATATTGCTGATGCGATCGAGGGCTTGCCGGAGACGATGCACGCGATTGTTTTTCGTCTGCTGTCGAAAAACGAAGCGACCGAGGTTTACGAGTATCTCGATTCGAGTGTGCAGCTTTCCCTGGTGGAGGATTTTAAACGCCAGGAAGTGCTTGATGTTGTCGAGCAGATGTCACCGGACGATCGGGCGCGACTGTTTGATGAGCTACCGGCGACGGTTGTGCGGCGTTTGTTGCAACACATGAGTCCGTCGGAGCGGCGGGCGACGGCGCTGCTGTTGGGCTATGAGCCAGACACCGCCGGACGGATCATGACCCCGGAATATATTTCTCTGAAGGAATATTTTACGGCGGCTCAGGCGATCGAGCGGATTCGTAGCCTTGCTCGCGTCACTGAGACGGTCTACGCGCTCTATGTCACCGACGCGGCTCGTCACCTGACCGGCATTCTCTCCCTGCGTGATTTGGTGGTGGCACAGCCCGATTGCACCGTCGGCGAAATCATGACCCACGATGCCGTGTTCGTCCACACCAGTACAGACCAAGAGGAGGTCGCCCGTACGATCCAGCGTTACGATTTTCTCGCGGTTCCGGTGGTCGATAGTGAACAGCGCTTGGTGGGGATCGTCACCGTTGATGATGTGATCGACATTATCGAAAAGGAAACAACGGAAGATATCTATGCCCTCGGTGGTCTGCAAACCGATGGGGATAATTATTTTCAGACCAATTTGTTTAATGTGGCGCGGCAGCGGGTGGTGTGGCTGTTGGTGTTGCTGTTTACCAATACGCTGACCAGTGGCGTGATTCGTGCCAATGAGGACATCTTGGAACGGGTGGTGAGTTTAGCGATGTTTATTCCGCTGTTGATTGGGACGGGGGGAAATGTCGGGGCGCAGTCGTCTACGGTGGTGATTCGCGGGTTGAATATGGATTCGATCGGGGTGAATCGAGCGGGCTGGGTCATCCGACGGGAGGCGATCGCCGGGGCGCTACTGGGGACGATGCTCGGGCTGATGGTGACGATCGGGGCGTATTTCCTCCAGGGGGATATCGTGGTGGCGATCGCGGTGGGCGTGAGTCTGATCGCGATTTCGGTGCTGGCGTCGGTATCCGGGTCAGCACTACCGTTTTTGTTCCAGTCCTTGGGATTTGACCCGGCGTTGATGTCGGCTCCGTTTATTACAACGGCGGTGGATGTGCTGGGGGTCTTGATTTACTTTGGGATTGCACGTTTGTTGTTGCAAGTGGTACAGACCAGCATGGCGTGGGCAGGCGCGTGATACTCGCTTGATCAAAGGTCAAATCAAAGGTTAGACAAAACCTGATAAATTGATGGTTCCTGATTTTCGCCCCAATGCACCGCCATGTCAGTAGATTGGATTAAGCCCGCCGATCGCGTGCAAGCTCTGCCGCCTTACGTTTTCGCTCGTCTTGATGAGCTGAAAGCCCGAGCGCGAGAACAGGGGCTTGATTTGATCGATTTGGGGATGGGCAACCCCGACGGAGCGACGCCAGCACCGATCGTGGAGGCCGCGATCGAAGCCCTCCGGGATCAGCGCAACCACGGCTACCCGCCGTTTGAGGGAACGGGTAGTTTTCGTAAGACGATCGCCGACTGGTACTACCGCCGCTATAACGTGCAGCTCGACTCTGAAGGAGAAGCACTGCCGTTGATCGGCTCCAAGGAAGGTCTGGCACACCTGGCGATCGCCTACATCAACCCCGGCGATCTCGTCCTCGTCCCCAGCCCGTCCTATCCGGCGCACTTTCGCGGCCCCCTGATTGCGGGCGGGGAGATCCACAGCATCCCACTCAGCGCGGAAAACGACTGGCTGATCGACCTGGGAACCATTCCCGACGATGTGGCCGATCGCGCCAAAATTCTCTACTTCAACTATCCCAACAACCCCACCGGAGCGACCGCCCCCCGCGAATTTTTTGAGGAGATTGTCACCTGGGCGCGACGCCACGAAATCGTCTTAGTTCATGATCTCTGTTATGCCGAGCTAGCCTTTGACGGCTACCAGCCCACCAGTCTGCTCGAAATTGACGGCGCGAAGGAGATCGGCGTCGAATTTCACACCCTCTCGAAAACCTACAACATGGCGGGCTGGCGCGTCGGCTTTGTGGTGGGCAACCGTCACATCATCCAGGGGTTACGCACCCTCAAAACCAATCTGGATTACGGCATTTTTTCCGCCCTACAAAAAGCCGCCGAAACCGCGCTCAACCTCCCAGATCACTACCTGGAGGATGTGCAAAAACGCTACAGCGAACGCCGAGATTTTCTGATCGATCGCTTTGCTCAATTGGGCTGGACAGTTCCGAAAACCAAGGCGACGATGTATCTCTGGGTTCCCTGTCCGCCGGGAATGGGTTCCACGGATTTCGCGCTGTCGGTGTTGCAAAAGACCGGTGTTGTGTTGACACCGGGGAATGCGTTTGGTGAGGGGGGCGAAGGTTATGTGCGCTTGAGCTTGATTGCGGATCTCGATCGCCTCGGTACGGCACTCGATCGCCTCGAACAAGCTGGCATCCGTTACGCCTAATACGAAATCTGGTTGTGTCTAGACACAACCAGATTGCGCATAACACCAAATTCGCGGATGTATAGTCAGTTCCACAAAAAACGAGACATATAGTCATCATCGGTCAGGTTAGGACAAGTTAAAAGCAGTATTCTGAGCACTGAGCGGAGTCGAAGTGCGGCATGTCCTAACCTCCTTGCGGGTGACTATATTATCTGTTCTGTTTGGACAAAAACCGCGTTTCGACTCCGCTCAACGCTCTCGATATGTTCTAAAAATGATTGAACTGACGATATACCCAAAAAAAGAGCGCACCGATTAGCACTGAGCGTCGCCGTGCGGTTTTTACTCCAAATGACATCTGAGCTGATCCTAAGCGAATTTCGTATGAGTGTGTGTTAGGGCTGCTGATCCTTGATGTAGTCCGTCATCACGTCAATACTGTCTAATACCTGATGAAATTCGCGGATGGTGTTCAAAAGCAGAGTTTTGAGCCGATCGAGATGTCGCGATTCAGCATTCAACTCCTGCTCTAGCTCGCTTGCAGCCTGCATGAGATCCTCCGCGCCAATATTACCCGCCGCCCCTTTTAAGGTGTGCAATCTATCCTTTGCTTGGCTGTAATCACCCTGATCCATCCAATGTTCAAAGTCTTGATCGAAGCTGCGATAGGTGGTGGCGAAGAGTTGCAATAGCTCGCCATAGCCTTCCCAGTCATCTCCCATACGCTGGAGACCGATTTCGATCGATAGACCGGGGCATTCTGGCAGATCTGGCAGATCTGCAAAATCACGAGTGCTCTCCGCCGTTTCCAGCGAGCAGAAAATAGACGATCGCGAAGTGCCAGAAGGAGCATCAAAATGATCGAGGTGAACCAACTCGTATGGCAAGATACCGGCTGGAC
Organism: Coleofasciculaceae cyanobacterium RL_1_1; assembly: GCA_012033105.1. Classification (GTDB taxonomy): domain Bacteria; phylum Cyanobacteriota; class Cyanobacteriia; order Cyanobacteriales; family Geitlerinemataceae; genus RDYZ01. Next base: position 2,715 of record JAAUPN010000023.1, on the reverse strand, counting down.
TCAACTGGCTCGAAGGCACGTGGGGTAGCCAGCGCTGAAGCGTCGAGGCTAGGAGGTCAAGGGTAATCGGTTTGGTGATTTGTGCATTCATTCCGGCATCTAGACAGATGCGTTCATAGTCATCCAGGGAGTGAGCCGTCATTGCCACGATCGGAACCGTTTCGCACCAGCGGTAGGGTTCGCTGCTGGACGCAAGCTGACGAATCCTTCGTGTCGCTTCAAAGCCGTCCATTTGTGGCATTTGGACATCCATCAGTAGGAGATCGTAGCGACGCGATCGCACCTGATCGATCGCAGTATACCCATCACTAGCAATTTCAACGTCGTAGCCCAACACCTGTAGCATTTCCCGCGCCACAATCTGATTCACTTCATTATCTTCAATCAGCAAGATCGTGGCGTATGACGCCTTTGGCTTGGGCGGTGTTGTGCGGTTTCTGGGGGTGGCGGTGGTAGATGGTGTTGGGAAGTGTGTCGGATGTGAAGTTCGGGGAACAGGGGGGATCGGTGTGTTGGGTGACGTGATTGGCGATGCTGGATGGAACGATGCTGGATGGGATGATCGGCGGAGCGAGGTTGGTAATGAGTGTTCAGTACTGATCGCTTCGAGAAGATTACGCAGTTGACGGCGATCGATCGGCTTTTGTAACTGATAGTCAATGCCGTTGTAGCGTTTCTCCGCCTCCCTCGAAATCGAGCCGGAGGACGGCAGTAGCAGCACGCGCGTTAGAGGAGCAATCAGGAAATCAGCATCCAGCCGCAACACGGTTTCGTAACCGCTCATCTCAGGCATCGCATCGTCAATCAGCAAGAGATTAAACGGTTCATTTTCAGCCGCGAGCAGAGAATCGATCGCGGCTGCACCAGAATCGGTCACCGCGACCTGAAGCCCAAAGCCTTCGAGCATAGTCGCGATCGCTTGACCGGTATTTGGGTTCGCATCCACCACCAAGCACCGCTTATCTTTTTGGCTGGTCAGGGTCGTCTCTAGATTGTCTAGATGTAACTGGTTCAATGCATTGTTCGGCTCCGTTGGTGTTGTCATGGCAGTTGTAGCAGTCGTGGCCGGAAGATCAAAGTCAAGACAGACCCGAAACCGGCTGCCGCGTCCAGATTCGCTGTTGATCGTAATCGTTCCACCCATTAAATCCAGTAACCGCCGACAGATGGTGAGTCCTAGCCCCGTCCCTCCATAGGGGCGGGTGGCAAAGTCGTGAACCTGAGTAAATGCTTGAAATAGGGTCGAAATTTGCGCGGAGGTTAAACCAATGCCGGTGTCGCAGACATCGAAACGTAGGCGAGCGCGATCGGTTGATGTTGGGAGCCGATCGACGATGAGGGTAATGCTGCCGCTGTCTGTAAATTTAATCGCGTTTGCGACCAAATTAATCAAAATTTGACCGAGACGTAGACTATCGCCAATCAGTTGATTCGGGACATCGGGACTAATGTGAAAGATAAGCTCTAGGTCTTTTTTGGCGGCCTGTAATGCTAGAAGATCGCGCAGCGATGCAAAGACATCGTCTAATAAAAACGGAGTGGAAATAATTGTAAATTTCCCGGCTTCGAGTTTGGAAAAATCCAGAACATCATTCACCAACCGCAAGAGTAACTGGGATGAAGCCTGAATCTTTTCGAGATAGTAGAACCGATCGGCTTCCTGACGGCTATGTAGCGCTAAATCTGTGAGGCCGATGATGCCATTGAGGGGCGTCCGCAGTTCGTGGCTCATAACGGCCAAAAAGTCTCCTTTCGCCTGACTGTTGGCCTCTGCGATGTCTTTTGACCTTCGATTCAGGTAAGCAGCATAGCTCAAGGCTCCCGATAAAAGACTGCCAAGGCCGAGAATCACGAGTGTACTTGTCCAGTTTGCCCCCTTCACCGATCGCACACCGAGAACCCACTTTCCATTGGGAAACACAATATCGATCGTGTATGAGGGTTGGTCAAAAACCGTCTTATCTCCCCAAAAAATCTCTCCCTGGGCTCCGGTTCCATCTCGTCCGCGTAGGGCGTAGTGATAACCGGAGGGCAAATGGTCGAGTCCGGCTTCGCGGTAAAGCATATCGGTGTCGATGAGTACCACGGCAAAGCCCCAAAAGTCGGGTGGAATTTGCTGGAGCAAGGGGTCATCGGGCTGGACTCGACCGTTCTCAATATAGACTTGGGGATCAAAAGCTCCAGGGATAAAAATCGGTAGACGAGCGATGACCGCCTCCCATCCCGGCATTAACCAGGCCGGTCCAGCCAGGTTTAGGGTGCGTTGCTGAATCGTTGAGATCGCCACGTCTTTGCGTTGAGGGTTGGTGAGGATGTCAAAGCCGATCACTTGCCGGGAGTCTGTTGGGTTGCTGACATAGGTAACGATACCTGCCGGTGCAAGCCGCATATCCAAGACGCTGTCTACTTGGCGACCGATCGCGGCGGCCAATGCCTGAAACCCGAGTTCCAAATCTCGTTGAGAATCTCGTTGAGAATCTAAGCGATTTTGTTGAGCATGGCTCTCGACGAGGGCCGCAAGCGCAACCAAAATACTAAGACGTTGATTGAGCGTACGTTCGATCGAAGATTGCACCTGCAATAAATGTTGCTGCATCACGGCGGCTTCACGCTTGCGGGCGAGCTTGTCCGCTTCGATGGCAACCCCGACGGTGATCATGATCCCCCCACAAAGATCAGTTTCGCCATCGATCGTGACAGTCGCTGACGCAACGG
>JAAUPN010000346.1 GCA_012033105.1 Coleofasciculaceae cyanobacterium RL_1_1 | reverse complement strand
GCGAAGTCTCCATAGGTCGCCGCCAGGTTTTGTCCCGAGCCAGCGACCTCGGGGATCCTTCCCGGAGCGCACGGCTCGCTTAAACCACCACCGCAAGTATCTCAACATGACCAATACCACCAAAACACTCGCCCTCGCGGCTTTCGCCGCCGGCGGAATCGCGGTCGCTCCGGCGAGGTGTGCTTGGTTGATTTCTGTGGGGGTTAGAGCGCCAGGAATGCAGGGAATGGAGGCCGATCGAGCTGCTGCGATCGTCGCAAGATCCGTATGGGGCGAAAACACAAACTGTGCGCCCGCCGCGATCGCCGCACGAGCATCAGACGCCGACAAAATACTACCCGCGCCAATCTCGCAGCTCGGAAAATCCCGTCGTAGACGAGCGATCGTCTGCGCAGCTTCGCGGCCATTTTCATTCCAGGCGATTTCGATCATGGTTAGTCCCGCCGCGATCGCCAACCGTGCCAAGCGATCGCCCAGCTCAAACGAGTCGGATCGCACCAAAGCGATCGCCCGCTGTTGACGTAAACGCTGCAACCAGACCCGATCCGATGTTGCACCCTCGGTTCGTAAATTTAGCGGCATCAAGATGTCTGCACAGTCAACATAGGGTCTGGAGGAATGACGCAATCCCTCTCCAGTGGGCGATCGATCGCCGAAAAAACATCGCTCACTTGGAGACAAAGTGAATCCACAGATCGCCGTCCGTGCCGCAAACATGTTGCATCATGCCGTAGGAATAAACCAGGTTTTGGCCGCTCACCGATGTGTTGTAGCCCCACTCAAACCACTGGCCGCGCGGGTCATTCACGATCCAGCCCTCATTGCTATAGCCGCGAATGACAACGATATGTCCCGCCTTGGTAAACCAGCCGTGGGTGATGATCGGATTGCCTGCCGCAAGCCAATCTTTGACCGCGCTCCAGCTTGCCTTCGGGTCGAAGCGATCGTTATAACCATAGGCTTGTATGAGCTTGGTTAGGTCATGCGGCGACTGTCGTGCTAGCCCGCTTTTCTCGCAATATTGAAACAGCTCATCTTCAAGCTGAATGCCCTGATTCAGTGCCGGACGCCCGAAAAAGGCCATACACATCGCCACACTGGTCAAACTCGAAGTGGCTTGAGGCTTGTAAACATTGTCGAGCTGCGAGAGATACGGAACCGGCAAATTCACCTGAGAGGGCGCACCGGGCTTAGTCGTCGCGACCTGAGCCGCCGCCTGACCGCCCGGATTACGCCAAATGGTAGCAAACTCCGAATTGGTATCCAGTAGCTCAGGATTGGTGCGGCGCAGTTCCTGTTCGAGGTAGGCCAGTGCTTCGTCTTGCTGGGATAGTCCTTTGTAGTATTTCGCGACGTTAACGAGGGAAACGCTCATAGTGAGGAAGTGAGGGTGACAAGGATCAGGAATGGAGCGGAGGAAAATAGTAGCAGCGACGATCGCGGCTAGAATCACGGCGTTAAATCATGGCTGAGATTACGGCTTTGACGTGTGACGTTAAATCAGGATTGGACATCACGACTTGAAACCACGACTTGAAATCACGGCTTACATCACCGCTAGGAATTTCTGAACAACCGGCCAGAAGTGATCCCAACCATTGAGGCCACCATTCACCGCACGGCGCACCCCTTCCCAGTCATCTGCAAGGGCACGTTCATCGACCGATCGCTCCCAGAAATATTCCACCAGGATCTTCGATGCCGCATCCGGATCGAGCGCAAGATCGGGATTTCCCTCTAAATCAATCCCAATTTTTTGGCCGTAGTGGCGATAGTTGGCACGTCCAGTGATCTGCACAAAGCCGCGCCCGTGGTAGCGCACCCCGTCACCCGGTTGGGTATTACCCAAATCCGATCGCCCTTCGTACATCTCATGGAAATAGCTATCGCCGCCCCACTCACGAATCGGCTGGAAGCCATTTGTCTCAACGGAAATCGTTGCCAACGCTGCAATCAGCGTCGGTTTGTTGAGCATGTTCTTGCCTTCGAGACCAGCGATCAACGGTGGTAGATACATATCCACATCGCTGAGTTTCGCGCCCATGACCTTCGCAGCGGTTTCGTGGTCGATGAAGTCGTTTTTACCTGAGGCCATGCCAGGGACTTCCTTCGCGGTCAGCAGAGTGTTGGCAAATTCTGGCGTGATGCGATCGCCCGGTAAATTAAACGCCTGCGCGAATTTCACCAGTGCGCCCTCGGTCTTGCGACCATAGAGACCATCGGCCACATCATGCAACACCTTGAGGTCAATCAGACGTTGCTGCACCTGCTTCGTGAGCGTGCTAACCTTCGCCACCTGCGAGAACGGCAAGGTGACACCACCATCAATCAGAGCCTTTAAGCTCACGGGCAGGGTGGCGGGTTTCTTGGCTGGGGCGCTGGCCGGACTGGCTTTGGTGGCGGCTTTTGCCGGAGCCTTGGTGCTGCTGGCGGTGGTGGCCGGAGCCGCCACACTCGGAACACTTTGTCCCGGTTTGCCATCGACGTAGTGAATCCACAGATCACCATCGGGGCCGCAAACGTCTTTCATCATGGCGTAGGAGTAGACCAGATTTGCGCCACTCTTTTGGGTGTCATAGCCATCTTTGTGCCATTCACCGTAGGGATCATGGACGATCCAGCCCTGGTTGTTGTAGCCAATGATGCAGATGATGTGACCCGATTGGGTAAACCAACCGTGGGTGATGCAGGGCTTGCCGCGATCGACCCAGGCTTTGACCTCAGACCATTTCGCGTCGGGCTGAAAGTCATCCTTATAGCCGTACTGGATCAGCACCTTCCGCAGATCATCGGGCGAATGTCGCGATAGCCCGTTGTTGATCATGTATTCGTACAACTCATCTTCGAGCTGTTTACCACCGGACTGTTGCGGCTGACCAAAGTAGGCCATACACATCGAAACAGAGGTGACGTTACACGAACCGTGGGGATTGTTCGTGTTGTCGAGCTGCGATAAAAACGGGACACTGAGGTGTACCGAGCCGTCGGCTTTTTCCAGGGCGTGGCGTTACTGGTTTTGGCGGTGGGAGCCGGAGCCGGAGCTTTGGCCGGGGTGAGACGGATTTGCTGGCCG
>JAAUPN010000175.1 GCA_012033105.1 Coleofasciculaceae cyanobacterium RL_1_1 | reverse complement strand
AGAGACCATTCTCTTGCTCACCGGAATCCGAATCTGTACCGGCGAGATGGATAGCCAGCATTTCGCCGCTTGCGATCGCAGTATTGTAATCTTTACCGGTGAAATTCAGGAATAAGTCACCCCAGCCAATGTGCTTGTCCGCAGCACCATTGAAGGCAGCACCCGTCAGGCCAAAATTTGAATTGAGAGCGAGGAAAATATTGTTGTCATCCTCAGCAACAGCCATACCGTAGAACTCATAGGTTCCACCGTTACCCACGATTCCATTCGTTACGCCGTCGTTGAAGCTATCAATGCCGTACGTCCAGGAATACGCTTGGGCAGGGCTAACAGCGGCGATCGTTAGGGCTGCGGCTCCAAAAATTGCACTGAGGTTATAGGTCTTCATGATGTGACTCGCTGAGTGATGTAGGTTCGCGAAAGATGCGCCTTACGAACCCCCAACTCCAGCTCATGCTCGTCTGTATGATCGTGCGATATCGCTGGGAGGTTCTGATGTCATTAGCATATGCCTGTTTTCGTAGCTTGACCGTCAAGAGTTTGCAAAGCTAAAAAGACCATACTGAGTCAACTCAAAATATCGTTGATTGAGGACTCAGTAAATCTGTTAAACCGTAGAACCTTTATCCGGTGAGAGTTTTGGGAGTTTGACTCAATGAGCGTGTGTACAGCGCTCATTGAGTCTAGTGGGTCTCATGCAACTAAAAGACGAATTCAACGGGTGAAATCTCAAAAATTACGTATTAATACGTAGATTAGATCGACGGAGAACGAGAAAAATATAAGCATTGACACGGAGTGAATGATGTTGTTTTGGTTTAGATTTTTCGTGTACGCAGTAGATGAATGTGTCCTTAAACACATTTCACCTCGTTGACCTTTGTAGCATTTGTGTATAAATTCGCAGCTAAAATCCGTAGATTTGTTGACGCGCGATCTTCATCACGCTTGCCTCTAGTGCCGACGATCGCCCATCCCCAACACGCCCACGTGACATCATCGCCCTACGCCTTAAAGCGGACGATCGCCTGAGCGCGATTAATATTTCCCTCGCGACCGTAGGTACTCGTCGCCACCGATTGCAGTCGATCGAACACCGGACGCCCGAACAATTCCGCCAAGCGCAACACCGGGAACTGACGTTCTAGCGTCGCTTTGCCCGTTTCCCAGTCGAGATAAAGATACCCATCATTCACCTCGCCGAGCAGCGATCGCCCGATCGCAAAGCCTTCTTGCTGGCGCACGCTGCCATCAAACGGCGCGGAAAAGGCCGCATCGATCGCCGTGATCGAACTCGCCATAATTTCATAGCCCTCAAGCGAACCATGTACACCGAGAACGTCCGGCTCCAAGCGTAAACGCGGCCCACTATTGGCCACATTCATCGTGGGCTTCAGCTTCGTCCAGGCAAACACCCGACCCTGATCCCGCAAACTGAATGCACCAGCGGTATACCCTCGCTCAGAGGCAAGCTGATCCAGTTGGGCGATCGCCGCTTCGGCCTGGTCGTTCGCCTGGGTCACGAAAACCCAATCGGCGGGCTTACCGGCTTCTCCCGGTAACAATCCCAATGCAAACTCGCCCTGAGTCCAGTTGAAAATATTGTCACTGAGGGAAATTCCCCAGGTGTTTTCGGCCTTCGTTACGGCTTGGCTGAGGGTCTGTGTGAGGGAGCCGCCAGCGGAGAGGATGGCTTGAATTTGTGACCAGCGTTGGGTGAGATCGGTTCCGGTGAGGGCGATCGCGGCATCTTGGGGAATGTAGCTCAGGGCTTGGGGAGGCATCATCAGTGCAGGAGCGGTATCGGGGCGATCGGCGGCGTCGTTCCAGAGGGTGTCGAGAATCAGGCCGTGACGATCCAAGGCGATCGCAGCGGCGACGGTGCGGGGCAGATTGGAGGCGGTGGTGAGGTTGTCGTTATCGAGGGCGGCTAGATTGGCGACGACGAGACCGATGCGACGATCGGTTAGTTCAGTTAATGCAGTTTGGTAGGCTTCGCTGCTCTTGAGGTTTAATTCGGGAACCTGGACGTTATTAATCGCCTGACGCAACACCTCGGGATCATTGGCAAACAAGACGAAACGGCTCCCGACGATCGCGCTCGCCCACTCCCCGGCATTGGCTTTGGCAAAGGGATTAAAATCGCGCGGTGTGAGTTCTTTCGGGCGATAGGTGCGTTTGCTGTAAATCGTCTGAACGCCGTTATAGACTTCGGTTTTAATCTCGCGACCGGAGACGGCTTTGTTGAGCCAGTAGGCATCGAGAAACTCGCGGCTGCGTTTTGCATCGTCAATACTCAGGGCGACGAGATATCCGGGTTGGTTGCCGTTTTTGGGGTCACGATCGCGATCAATCGCCGTGATCGCGATCGTCACCTCGCCGCCGAGCCAGGGCTGAATATCCCGCTCGTAGGTGAGTTCTGTATCGGCCAGTAGACTTTGCTCGATCGCGGTGAATTCGGCCTGTACCCGCGATCGCCGACGCAACCCCGTACGCAATCGGCGCAACTTTTGCAACCGTTCAGGCTCCGTCAAGAGCGATACCATCAGGGGGGCATCCTTGGAAACCAGTACGGCGGCCTCCGGTACTTGGCGATCGACTCCATTTAGCAGCGAGATCGCACTTTGGGTTGTAAACCAGTAAACACTCCACACCGTTGTTAGGGCGAGAATCAGTGCCAAAACAATCGATAGAGGGGATTTAACGCCGGGATAGGTGGAATTCATTGAATTCTCAGATGCCATGAATATCTCGAATCTTTAACGAATCGTTGACCATGCTAGGCGTCGTCCTGCGCCAGGTCATGATGATTCTATGCCCGATACTCGTGACGAAACGAGTTCGAGGCGTGCTTATCACTATTTCATCAAAAAAACTGGGTCTGAAACCCCGTCCTGACTTCGACAAGCTCAGTCCAAGTGTAGGACGGCTTTTAAAGTCAGCCGAGGCAGAAGCTAGAATACTTGAGTGACTCAAGCTGCTTACCAATATCGCTTCTATCCCACCCCGGAGCAAGAAAACCTCCTGCGCCGCACGTTGGGATGCACACGCTTAGTGTACAACCGTGCTCTGGCAACGCGAATCGAAGCGTGGAACGAGTGTAAGACCGGAGTAGCCCCGGCTGCAATGGCAACTGCTTTGCAGCAGGAAGATTTTCCGGGTGACCGGGGAATCCCTGTGCCTTTAGGTCGGGGAGGATGTCAAGTCGAACATGTCGAAATCTTGTCAGTTCGATCGGGTCTGTACAGCATGACCAAACGCCTGCTCCAGACTGCTAGGTTCAGGACGCGGGGCTACCGAAGTCACACTATGATTTGCCATGCTCGTATTCAAGTCGGACTACGTAGGTATTTTTACGTTCTTCCCAGCCCTATTCAGAGCCTTTTAGAGTCATGCAGTTCAGATTCGTGAGGGCTGGTCTGTATCCTATAGAGGTATAGACGCGATGATGAATGCTGCCTCATACCCATCATCATCGATGTTATTGGGTTTAAGTTATTGGCTTAACTGACCTGAGAACGAGTCCCGATCAAATCTTCAGAACCATCATCCCCCCTTTCGTATGGATTGGACGAGCCCGCTACGATCGCAACAGACGAGCTTCATCACCCGCTTGACCTACGTTTTAAGCGAGAGGGCGACACCAGACGACGGGCTGACAGGGCTGTTAGAGGCTGCGTTTAGACCGGAAACACCCGTTTTGCCGCTCCAGATTGAGCAGTTGACATTTGGTAGTACGACGGCGAGTGCGTTACGAGCCGCGAGCCGTAACCTCATCCTGGAATCCGATCCATCACTTTCTGTTCGGGAGTTGTTGCGATCGTATCTACGGGAACAGCTCCTACAGCTCACGTTATCAACGACGATCGGCGCGTGTGTTTGCGCGAAGCAAACGGCGGATTACCTCGATCTCGATCGCCTGGGTTTGTTTGAACTCAACCTGGCTGCGATCCACGAGTGCGATCTCGACGATAGCGCGGCGAATCCCCTCGCGGATTTGCAGGTACAACCGTTACGCTTGCGGGTGTTGTGGCTAGAAGGGGATCACTCGATCGAGGATCTCGCCTGGTCTCAGGCCCCAGAAAGCGACGAAGTTGGTCTGGTTGTGTGTCTCTGGATTCGCGAACCGATTACGGAGGTGTGCAATCGCTATCACGTTGTCTTAGCGGGTTTTTTGCCCGGTGCGGCACTCAATGGTCATGATCACGCCGCGATCGCCGTACACGACTTGCTCTACATGGGCGGTCTGTCCTGCTACCTGGACGCATTGGCGAAAAAAATCCACCGTAACCAACCGCGCACCAACTGGTTCCAAACCTTAACCACCGCCTCCAATTACGTTTACCCATTTGCGATCGGCGCGGATGGTCGCACGATCGCCAGTAGCAGCTATGACGGCAGCCTGCGAATCTGGACCACGGATAACACCGAACTCATCGCGTCTTTAGCCGGTCAAGTTCGCTCGATCGTCCCCAGTTCAGCCTTTTCGGGTAGCCATCCCCTCAGCTCCGACACCGCCGAAAAACAGCTCAAGCTATCCCAGTCCGGGAGTGCAGTTCTCTCACGTCATCTCATTGGTCACCCGAGCGGTATTAGTGCGGTCACCCTTTCCCCGAGCAGTCATTTTGCCGTCAGTGGTTGTGATGATGGCTCGATTTCAGTGTGGGACATTCGCACCGGGGAAACCTGCCATCGACTGCAAGCCCATCGCACCTCAGTCAAAGCCTTGATTATGTCGAAGGATGAAACCTTGCTGGTTTCAAGCGCGACCGATCGCTCCCTAAAAGTGTGGGATCTGCCCTCTGGGAATTTACGCTTCGATCTTAAGCCCGTCGGAGATGTGACCATTTCTCTGGTGATCGATGATCAGGAGCGCTTTTTGATCAGTGGAACTCAATCGGGTCAGATTCAGATCTGGGATTTGACCGATGGTAGTCTGCGGCGCGAGATTGCGGCTCATGCGGGTGTCGTCCAAGCATTAACGATCGATCCCGACGGGACGCAGATTGCGAGCGCCAGCACGGAGCGTACGATTAAGGTTTGGGATTTGGAAACCGGCAAGTCGAAGGAAACCCTAACGGGACACCCAACGCCTTTGATTGCCCTCGCACCTCAGTCCGGCAGCCGTTGGGTGGATCTCAGCCTCTTTCAGCATCAGCAGCCGGGCTGGCGACGATCAAACTCCTAGCCAAGCCAACGGGGAAATCTCCCCCTTGATCGGCCTGCGATCGCCAAAGCGCTAGAATTAGTTCCGCTCGCTGAACGCATGGTGCTGATCTTTTCGATCGCAAAACTGCCCCGGAAAGATCGCGTGACCAGCCGTCACGAGCCTGATTTTTTGTTTGCCAATGCCTGATGACTCTGCAAATTCGCCGCCGCCATCCGAACCCGAGTGTTCAAGCCGATACCTGTAGTTACCAGGTTCCGATTCCTGGAGCCGAGCCGCAGCATATCCTCGAAGAAATTGTTTGGTACAAAGAAACTGAGGTCGAGCGCTGGCGATCGGTGTGTACGTTGATTGATCTGCGTCGTGCGGTGCAGATGAAACCGGCGGCGCTGGATTTTGTCGGAGCGTTGCGATCGGGCAAAACCAAGCCTGCGCTGATTGCCGAGGTCAAGAAAGCCTCACCCAGCAAAGGCATAATTTGTGAAAATTTCGATCCTGAAGCGATCGCAACGGCCTATGCCCAGGGCGGCGCGAGCTGCATTTCGGTTCTCACCGATACGAAATTTTTCCAGGGTGGCTTCGATATTCTTGATCGCGTTCGTGCCACGGTTGATCTGCCGCTCCTGTGTAAAGATTTCATCATTTACCCCTACCAAATCTATAAAGCCCGCGCCCACGGAGCCGATGCGATACTACTGATCGCGGCGATTTTGCAAGATCGCGATCTGTCCTACTTCCTAAAAATTGCCCGCACCCTTGGGATGGCGGCACTGATCGAAGTCCATACCCTCGCAGAACTCGATCGCGTCCTGGCGATCAACGGCGTCGAACTCATCGGCATTAACAACCGCAATCTCGAAGATTTTTCCGTCGATCTTGCCACCAGTGAAGCCCTGATCGCCGCACGACGCGACGCCATTACCGCCAAAAATATCACCCTGGTCAGCGAATCTGGCCTATATACTTCCGCCGACCTCGATCGCGTCGCCACTGCCGGAGCGAATGCTGTCTTGATCGGTGAATCCTTGGTGAAACAGGCCGATCCCCAAGCGGCGATCGCGGCTCTCTTTGAGCCTCAAGCCAACGCCTAAGCTCTCGTGGCGATCGGCTACCCAGAGTAAACGCATACTCCCACCACGAATGGATGGATCGATAAAAGCGATACGAGATCGAGCTAGACGAGTATGCGTTTGCCCTGATCGGCCACCATTTCCAGTCCATCGCCAGGAGTCTCACAAGGTATAATGCATCCGACCCGATCGCGACGCGAAGTGATGGCAGCCTTTGATGATCGCTCTCCGGATGCCGTTCTATATTTCGTTTGTCCATGCAGCCCATCCCCTTGCCATCCCATATTCACTACGAACTGTTGCTGCAACTGCTTGAGCGTCAAACGAGCCACGCCGTTCGCGCCAATGCGATCGAATATGAGCAGGTCAATCAGCTCATCGCAACCTTGCGGAAAGCCTTGACCTTGCAAAAGAGGCTCGAAAATGATTGCGATCGTCACGGCATCTCGTTTGAGTACCGCTGGTCACTCAATGAGAACGATGCCGATGCACCTCCGCGCTACCACTCATGAAGGCCCGTCAACTGCAACCAACCCGTGATGGGTGACCGGCGCGTCTGATGGCTTGGGTTTTTCGATGTTGGTTTGATCAGCATGACGACGATTTAGGATGATGCTCGTTCTCGCGATCGCGCGATTCAAGCGATTAGCCTCAACCAGACTCAACGGCTAGCTGCGCGATCCTGCCAGGGAAAATCAGATCAATTTGTATGAATAGTGCCAGGTCTGGGATAATTCAGGCCTCATCTCGCTCACTTTTCTCTCGCAACCATCCCTACATTCCACCCCCCCCCTGAAGATATGGACGACAAAACAATGCTGATGATTCCGGGGCCGACCCCGGTTCCTGAGCGTGCCCTCACCGCTCTCGGTAAACATCCGATCGGTCACCGTACTGGCGAATTCAGCGCTCTGATCGGCGAAGTGAATGCCGCGCTGAAATGGCTGCACCAAACTGAAAATGATGTCCTCACCCTAGCGGCGAGCGGCACGGGTGCGATGGAAGCGGGGATCATTAACTTCCTGAGTGCGGGCGATCGGGTTGTGGTCGGCTCGAATGGTAAGTTTGGCGATCGCTGGGCGCAGGTCGCCAAGGCTTACGGTCTCACGGTGGAGGTGATTGAGGCTGAGTGGGGCAAACCGCTTGATCCGGAGGCATTCCGCGCGGTGCTGGAAGCGGATACCGACAAGACGATTAAGGCTGTTGTGATCACCCACAGCGAAACATCAACGGGTGTTTTGAATGATCTCGCGGCGATCGTCGGCTACATCAAAGCCCACGGCACCGCGTTGAGCATTGTCGATGCGGTCACGAGTCTGGGCGCGTACGATCTCAAAGTGGATGAGTTGGGGATTGATGTGGTGGGTTCCGGCTCTCAGAAGGGCTATATGATCCCGCCCGGTTTGGCCTTTGTTTCGGTGAGTGAGAAAGCCTGGGCAGCGTACGCCACCGCCAATCTCCCCCGGTTTTATCTGGATTTGGGCAAATACCGCAAAAACGCAGCCAAAAATAGCACGCCGTTTACTCCGCCAATCAATCTCTATTTTGCGCTTCACGAGGCGTTGAAGATGATGCAAGCGGAAGGGCTTGAGGCGATTTTTTCGCGTCACGATCGCCTGAAGCGGGCAACCCGTGCGGCGGTGAAAGCGATGGGTCTGCCGTTGTTTGGTGCGGATGAGTGCGCGAGTCCGGCAATCACGGCGGTCGCTCCGGTGAGCGTGAATGCGGAAGATATCCGATCGCTGCTCAAGAAAAAAGTTTGATATTGCCCTCGCGGGCGGCCAGGATCACCTCAAGGGCAAGATCTTCCGCATTGGTCATCTTGGGTTTGTGAGCGATCGGGATGTGCTGACGGCGATCGCGGCGATCGAGGCGGCATTAATTGAGCTGGGTCATGAGGGTGTTGCACCGGGCGCTGGCGTCGCGGCGGCGGCTCAAGTGCTGAACGCGGGCTAGGGTCTCTGTTGTTCTGGAGACGCTACATCAACGCTTAAACTTTGATTAAGCGCCCATTTTAAGCGCTCAATGTTATCTATTAAGCCGAGTCGTTGCGATCTCACGCCGCGATTCGGTTTTGTTCTATAGTCATCATCGGTCAGGTTAGGACAAGTTAAAAGCAGTATTTTGAGCACTGAGCGGAGTCGAAGTGCGGCATGTCCTAACCTAATTGCGGGTGACTATATTAACGCGTAGTCGTCGCTAAATTAATCGTCACGGTGACCTTGTCGGTTGCTCGATCGCGCAGCGGCACGACTAGAGGCTTCATCTAGACGAATACGGACTTCGACAATACGAGCATCCAGGTTGGCTGCCGGATCGATATCAACCCGGCTCGCACCCGATCGCCTTCACTGACCATGAGCGTTTCGATGCGGTTACCGTTAAAGGAAGGTGGGGCGGCGACGGCGATCGTTTCGCCTACGGGTTCAATCCAGCCCAGTGCGGTCACGGTGGTGATCTCAGGGGCGGGGATGCTCGATTCTATCTGTTCAGATTGTTCCGAGTTGGCCACCGGTTGGACGCGCAGCAATTGCCACAATCCCAAGCCTGCGATAACAACACTCACCACGACGATCGCGCGGGTCATGGGTGTTTTTGGGCGAGCCGGAAACCCCTTGCGTTCGGTCATGATGTGCGATTGCCCTGAGAGATGAGAGCGATTTAAAATTTGCTGTGTTGCTTGTTTTTAGAGACTCTACACTCGATCAGCGTGAAATTTCAATCAGTGAAGCCGAATCACGATCGCAGGCAGTTTCGGCGTATTTTAGCTAATCTAGCATTCATCCCGACGCTCTACTTTGCCAGAGCGTCGGGATGAAATTTCTACTTGCGAGGGTAGAAGCCCGCCCTGTACCCAATAGGGTCAGCGTCGGGAGAAGTCACAATTTTAAACCTCGACTTTGACACTCCCCGGTCTGAAGACACGGGGATTCTCATTTCTAGCCCACAGCAGGAGTAACCTGCTGCGTATTCACTGAGTTACCCGTTGGCATTTCTGCACAGCCTGAAGCTGCGGGAGAACCGAAGTTCTGCGGACTGTCAAAGGCCGCATCCTCTGGAACGTATAGCCCCAAAGGACAAGCAAATCC
>JAAUPN010000345.1 GCA_012033105.1 Coleofasciculaceae cyanobacterium RL_1_1 | reverse complement strand
CCGCGTACGGATTCGACGATTTTGGCGTGGCGTAGGGCGATCAGGAGTTTTTCGAGGTAGGGGGCGGGGATGTTTTGGCGATCGGCGATCGTGCGTACGGAGAGCGGCGTGCGATCGGTCTGGAGGCTGAGTTCGAGCAGCGCTTTGATGCTGTACCGGCTCCGGGTTTTCAGTTGCATTCTTCGGATCTTGACTCTTGACCGCAAGGTTAGGCGATTTCGTAGAACACCAATACACCCATTCGCGTGATATCAAACCAGACCACAGCCGATCGTCACGCCAACCCGTAACCTTCAACCTCGATCGCTTAACCCTTAAACTTGCTGGCGAGCATCATTGCATCGGCGATATCAACATCGCCGTCACCATCTGCATCCAGGAAACCTGATAGTACGGGATTCTGACCCGCTTCGCCGCTCGTACTTTTGCCGGTTTGCAAGAAATTCAGCACAAGGGGAACCAGGGTCGGCAACATCGATTGGATGGTGTTGGCGTCGATGCCGGTTTTGGCGGCGGCCATCTCGATCAGTTGTTGCTGTTGTGTGCCGGAGAACAGGGCGGAGACGGCGGCGGCATTGCTGGCCGTGCCGCCAAATTGTTCGAGTAGTTCGGAGACATTCGTGCCGTTTTCCTGTTGTTGTTTCAGGGACGATCGTACCTGCGTCCCAACTAGAGACAGCAATGTATTCGTGTTGTCACTGTCAAGGTTTTGCGCTTGTTGTACTTGCTGGAGGCCGTTGACGATACCACCGATTTGGCCGACGCTGGCCTGGAGATTTGGATCGCTAACGGCTTTGGATACGAGGTCAAAAAGTCCCATGAGTTAACCGTAAATTTACGGGGTGATTTTTCTTTAGTATGGCGTGAATCGTTGTTAAACCTGTTAAACCTTATTGGAGCGATCGTTTTCGGTTCCAAACTGTTTTCAATAAAAAACTCCCCGACGCTGCGATCAATGCAGGCGGGAAGTTTTCGGTTTGGAGGGTCGTCTGGATGCGCTGGGAGCTGGGCGCGAGGCGAGTGCAATCGTCGGTGGGGTGGGGAATGATGGAACGTGATCGCAAATGAGGGGTTTGATTGCCCTCGGTCAAGGAAAACGAGATAACGGCTGTAACGTCGAAGTTGCGCTTGAATCGTGTGGGAAAAGATTAGAGGATTCATCGTTAACACCTAGGCGTTACGGGCTTCCCAGGCGCGATCGAGTAGCTTCGTCCAGCGTTTTTGTACTTGTTTAACCGTGCAACCTAATTCGGCGGCAATTTGATCATCGCTGAGTTTTTCCTGTTTCAGAACGACGAGCTGACGTTGTTTTTCATCGAGTGACGCGTAAAAACCCTCCCACTGTACCGGCGACATGCCCAGACTTTGATCCAGATCTGCGCCGAGCCATTGGTGAACCAGTTCCCAGTTGCCGGTACGTGAGAATTTTTCGACGTGGTACTTAAAACGTTGTTGGAGGTAATCTCGTTGACGTGACGTGAGGTTGAGGATTTCGTCGATTTCGTGCGCTGGGAGATCTTGCAGCTTCAGGGTGAGATAGTCGATGCAATCTTCTTGATCTTGGCCGCGTAGGTAGTCGATTAACTCTTCAACAACCCGATCGCGGATGACCGATTCCGACATATCAACGCTTTCCGAGACCATATGCTCACGCACTTGGCGGGCAGCAGCACTGCGGTTGTGGCTTTCGTCCGCTTCGGATTTGGCCGAGTCGATCGCCATTTCCACATCCAACGACATTTCCGGCGGTTGACCCTTGGCATAGCCTTGGGCGCGGAGGATGACCAACTGTTGACCTTTCCGACCAGGGAGCGAAATGCGGCGTTTGGCATACTGCTCCGAGAAGGCCATGTATTCGGCGAGTTCGATGCGGGTTTTTGGTGTGTAGTCGGGGGTTACATCGTGTTCACGACGGAAAGCGCGTAGCACTTCGATGTAGAACCCTTGGAGGAAATCTTCGATATGGTTGTAGCGACCTTGGAAACCAAGATTGGCATGACTCGGGGCGATGTGGCGGTAGACCATCATGCTGAGGTTGCTGTGGAGTTCGACCCGGCCACGGCGTGATCCGAGGTCAAAGTAGGCGTGAATCTTTTGGATGCGGTGACGAGCTAGGGCTAGCTGCCACATTTCCACTTTGCCCGAGGTTTGGATGCGATCGCTCTTGGTACAAATCCGCTCGACTTCGCGGGCAATGCGTTCGGCAACGTAGATGCTGCTGCTGGCTTGAGTGTTGAGCGCCGCTTGCAGTTCATCAAGGATGGCGCGATCGAAGCTGGTGTTGCGGTTTTGGAGTTCACCGGCCTGGGCGGTGGCCGAACCGACGGAAATACTGTTATAGGGTTGGGCTGGATTAAAAGCGGCGCTAGAGGTGGTGTGGGTTTCAGTGCGAGCGAAGACGGTGTCGAGTTTGGCGTTCATGGTGTTTCCTGGGGTAGCGCACGGACAATGTTGAAGATTTGGTTTTGCTCAAAGCCTGTTTCTGTCTGGGCTGTGGCGTTTCCTGTGCTCCATGCATTTACTGTATTTCGCTCGCTCTGGCCGCCCGTCGCTGCACTGGCCACTATCCCAACCGATCGCCACCCAACTGTCCGGACGCCCAACCGGCACGTGTCCGGACAGAGGTTCAATCCGTACGTAGAATGGCGCAAAGCATTGATAGATAGAGACTTGCAAGCTCTCAATCCCGAGAACGCCATAACCATCAGTGGTGCGTTCCAGTTGACCAACTGGTGTAGCCATTTTTTGCCAGTTGGCCGATCGTCACACGATCGACCTAGGTTGACCCGTTCGACCCGACTGACGAACCCTTCACCCCGTTAGCCGATTCCGCACCAGCGACTAAATCCAGGCCAAGGCTTCCTCAATTCCGGCTCCTTCCCGCACGATCTTCGGCTCGTCCGCCGTGAGATCCAGAATCGTCGAAGCGCGAACCCCGTCATCCCGGCCATCATCGACAATCAGATCGACCATCGACTCCAGCCGTGTCGTGCGGCGAATCTGCATCTGTTGTCGGTCAACAACCGGTCGAAAACCCGCCAGATCGCGATGTAGCACCAGGCTGCGCTTGCCGGACTGATAGCCTGCCGCGCGATACAGTTCACTGG
>JAAUPN010000344.1 GCA_012033105.1 Coleofasciculaceae cyanobacterium RL_1_1 | reverse complement strand
CCGGCAACTTGTACACATCCGGACGGGCGAATACCCCAAAGACTTACCGATCGAGGACAAACCTCCGTGGTCACAGACGGACGTGATTCCAGTGTATGTCCTCGCAGAGGCGGCACGTTTTGAGCAGACGATTTTGATCGAACAATGGCGATCGCTGAGTGAACTCCAGCGGTTTGCCCTGATCAAACTCAGCCGCCCCGGCCACGAAAACCGCAACTTTCAACCGGCCCTAATTGAATTCGGTTTAACGGAAACCTGGAGCGATTTCGCCTAAAGTTCCCAAACGAGCCGAAGTTCTCCCCGTTTCCCCCCGTTTCATCGTTCCATCTCTGGGTGTGAGCGCACGACTGTGCGTTGTTCTGGTGCAAGGCGATCGGTGACCTCGCAACGATTCATCGTTAACGACGACCCTGACGCCTAAATCCAACCAACCTACAGCCGTGCGCTCCTACCGAGCTTCGTTAGGTGGCATTTCGATTGACCCATGTGTGAGGATTTGAATTCCCGTGAACAACCTATTTAAAGCCATGTTCGTCAGCCCCGCGCTATTCGTCGCCTCGGCACTCTCGGCGCAAGCAACCCCGATCGAACTCGACACCACCAACAGCATCAATATCAGTAGTGATGTCGATCGCTTCCTCAGCGTCGAAGCACTGGACGCACCAGCCAGCCTCGATCAAGTTACCTCCGTGTCGCAACTGTCGGATGTTCAGCCGACAGATTGGGCATTCCAAGCGCTCCAGTCCCTCGTCGAGCGCTACGGCTGCATCGCAGGCTACCCCGACGGAACCTTTCGTGGAAACCAAGCCCTAACCCGCTACGAATTCGCAGCCGGTTTGAATGCGTGCTTGGATCAAATTCTGGCGCAAGTCGGCGGTGACGGACTCGATCCCGGTGATCTCGACACGATCAACCGTCTCCAAGACGATTTCGCGGCTCAACTCGCCTCGCTGCGCGGTCGTGTGGATAGCCTCGAATCCCGCATCGACACCGTTGAAGCCCAACAGTTTTCGACCACCACCAAACTCGCGGGTGAAGTTGCATTCACCATCGCCGATAGCTGGAGCGATAACGACGAAACCCAAACCGTCTTCCACGACAAAATCCGTTTGCAACTGGTGTCGAGCTTCAACGGTCGTGACAAGCTGTTCACCCGACTGACCGCCGGTAACCTCGGTGATAGCTTCGCGGGTGAACTGGGAACCAACGAAGGCCGTTTCGCCTTTGATGGAGCCGATGACAACAACGTCACGATCGATCGTCTCCACTACCAATTCCCGGTGGGCGACGATCTGCAAGTCACCCTGATGGCTAGCCTCGGCGGTCACCACTTCTACGCCGATACCTTCAACCCCGGCCTAGAAGCAGGCGGCGGCGCTAACGGTGCGCTATCCCGCTTCGGTGAACGCAACCCGATTTTCCGTCACAATCTCGGTGGTCAAGGCGTTGGCCTGCGCTACAGTGCGACGGACTGGCTGGAGCTATCAGCGGGCTACCTAGCTCGCGGTGGCTTCGATAGCAGCCCCGGTGCAGGACTGTTTAACGGCAACAACTCTTACCTGGGTCAAGCTGTCATCAGCCCATCCGATCGCTTCAAATTTGGCCTGACCTACATCCACAACCACGATGTCGAATCCGGTAGCCGTCGCTTTAACTTTGGTGGAACCGGAACCGGTCTGGCAAACCTGTCGCCGACGGCCTTGACTGGTGCTGGCTTTTCCGCGGCGGCTGCGAATGGTGAAGTCATCAGCGATTCGTTCGGCTTGCAATTCCTCTGGAGTGCTAGTTCGCGCTTCCGTCTCGCGGGCTGGGCGGGCTACACCCAAGCCGATCTCAATGACGATGAAGTGGATGCGGATATCCTCAACTATGCGCTGACCTTGAGCTTCCCCGATCTGTTTGCACCGGGCAACATGGGCGCACTCATCGTGGGTGCAGCGCCGTACCTGATTGACGCGGATGTCAACAGCGGCGCGAGCAATCCCAACTTCGATGAAGATGTGCCGCTCCATGTGGAAGCCCTCTACAAGCTCAAGCTTTCGGATGGCATCACGATTACACCGGGTGTGATTTGGCTCGTCAATCCGAACCAAAGCGAAAGCACGGATGACATCATCATTGGCACGATTCGCACGACCTTTACCTTCTAGTTATTGTTCGGCATACCGGATTGTTTTGCGCCGATCGTGAGTCTGCCCGAGATGATTCACCACGGAACCAATCCGCACTAAACCTTCCCTAATGGGAACTATTCTGTGACCGTAGCGTCTCCCTAACCGGAATCGCTGCGGTTTTATTTTGGGTTGCATTTTTACCGTGTTCACCCCAAAAAGTTACCCATTCATACACAGATATAGTCAGTTCAGAACTCAATAGAACAGAATCGATGAGCACTAAGCAGAGTCGAAATGCGAGTTGCGGTACGTTGTGACCCAATCAGCACATCTTGTTTTGATTGAATTGACTATCAACGTAGATTCTTGTCAATACAATCTTTGATTTTTTAATCGAGATTGTATCGATCGTTGTTGCTTTCAAATCACTAACATGGGAACACGTCTACTCCAATATGGAGAACCCGCTTTTTATTTCAAGGGTAAAACGCTCGTTAACAATGAGTTTAATTTTGATACCGTAGCCGGACGATTCATTGTCTTGTGTTTCTTTGGTTCAGCCTCCAATCAAATCGTACAGAAAATACTTGAAGGATTTTATAAATATCAGGGCATATTCAACGAGCAACAAGCCTGTTTTTTAGGCGTCAGCATCGACCCAGAAGATCAGTCTGCCAATCGGATTGCAAGCCAATTACCTGGGTTTCATATCTTCTGGGATTTCGACCGCAGCATTAGTCAGTTGTACGGAGCATTACAGGAAGTTCCCGCGACATCAACGTATGATATTGCCTATCAAGCACACTCTTTAGTCCTCGATCAACGCCTTCGGGTTATTTCGTGTATACCATTCTCCCAAGATGCAGACCGGGAGCATCTCATTAAGGTAAGGAGCAAGAATGCGGATTGACAGGCGGTAGAGAATGAGGGGAAGTCAAGGAGCAGATGAGATGACCCCCGAAGAAAAAACAGCACTTCGCCAAGCAGCCGAGACCA
>JAAUPN010000343.1 GCA_012033105.1 Coleofasciculaceae cyanobacterium RL_1_1 | reverse complement strand
GGGTGGGGTTGGTGGGAGTTGGGAGAGCCGAGGGGGAAGGGTTCGGGGACGGTGGAAGAAGGGTACATCCGGCGAGGTGAAAAAAGTTGCATTCATGGTGGATCGGGGAGCAGAAGACAGCGTGAAGACCTCAGGCAGGGCTGACGTGTCCGACACATCGAACCCAGAGCAAGGTGCTTGAGAGTTGAGGTGAATCGATCGAATTCGATCCAATCAACGGATCAGCAGGGCTAACGCAAGGGAGAGATCCTGATCCGAAGCTATCTTCGCCTTACCAACAATCGCCGCTCGTATCCGGATGGTCAGGTCTGTCAGGTCTGGATACGATCGCATCCAGGGTCGCCATCATGCCCCAGACGATGGCCTCGGGAATTACGATCATCCGGGTGTGCTCGTCCTGACTCAGAGGACGCCCATCGCGTTCGTGGACGTGCTGATGGATGGCGGTTTCGATCGCGATCGCATCACCACCGGTAATCGCCACGATCGCCGCTGGGTAGCGCCGCCGCCAATCGGTGATGAAATCCCAAGCGATCGCACCGATCGCCCGATGAATGCCAGAATCGATCGCGCCTAGGGTCTCTCGCGCCCAGCGTCTCGCCGGAAAAGGCCGCCGCACCCCACGACCTTCAAAGGCCGATCGCACAGCGGATAATTGCGCGGTTTGTTGTCCCAAGCTGCGGTATTGCAGTCCCATCCCCGGTAGGATTGCCCCGCCGATCAAGATACCCATTGCCGGAGGTTTGAGGGAATCGTTAGAGGGATGATCGGGGGAGTTGTCGAGGGAGTTATCGGGGGAGTCATCGGGGGAGTCATCGGGGGGATGATGTAAGGTCGCTTCCTGCGATCCATCCTCGGGAAGCGTGAGCGACGATCGCGAACATTCGACACTCGAAAATCCCGTAAACGTCAGCGCTGTGCCGCCATCAATCGTCAGACAGGGAAACCCCAAGCGTTGACCGACCCCAAGCCCTGCCAAGGCGCGATCGATTCCCAACGTTGGGTAAAGACCGGTGAGCGGAATATCCGCTAAATGCAAAATGCGATACGGATAGGCAGAGCGATCAAGCCCGGTTTGCCAAAGGTCGGTTTGGTGTGGCACAACGGACGCGATCACGATCGGGATGTGGAGAGATGTTGACTGAGATCGGTACTGAAGGTCGGGCAAAATATCATTATCAAAGTCGTGGGTGGTGAGGTGAGGAGCTTCCCAGGTTGCGCGGATGCTGCCAGCTTCGATATACGCCCAATGCGATCGCGTATTTCCAATGCAGAGTGCAAACCATGCGGGCGGTCGTTGATCGGGACACGCTTCAACGTGGGTTGATGGAGAGTGCGATCGGTTAGAGGAGGAAAAATCGAACACAGAAGTTAGGAAAAATCAGAATAACGGTACAAAACAACGGTGTCCGGGTCAGCTCAGACTTCACCGAGAGGGGTGAGAAATCCGACCTCTCACCGGAGCTGGATCGCGAAATTGACAATGACTCGTTCAATGACTCGTTCGGTGAGCCAATTTCTGCGTCCACCCCATCAGCACGAAGATTCGTCGTCACCAGATGACGATGGCTTCAGGACAGGATTCTTCAACTTTTTATGCCCGATCTGGGCAACACCCGGAAAAAACTGACGATCGAGGCTAAATATCTTTATCGTATAGAAAGGATAAGTTCTGTCTATCCGATCTCAATCAGGTTGGTCTAGTCATTTTGACGTAGATGTCTTGGATCTTTGGATCTAATGTGTACTCGTCGTCCGTACCTCCATTCGTAACGTGATAGATCTATAACTCCACGCAGATGACTTAGCACCTATGTAACACAAGCTTCTAGCTTGTTCCTGGACAAGCTAGAAGCTTGTGTTACGCAAAACCGGCATTGTGTCCTCTTCTTCGTTCGCGATCGACGGCTTGCTCAAATCTTTCCTGATTCACGACTCTTGACTCCCACCCCTAAATCTGTTCTGACTCCACTGCACGTGTTTAACTCTATCGATCGTTCTAATCTCATCCCCTCACCCCTTGATGCACTCGAACTTGAACGCAAGCTCGAAATGGTTGAGTTGATTAATGAGATCAATATCAGTATTTCCAACGCAATCAAACTGGATGATGTGTTAAGTATCGCGTGTAAAGCCCTGGGACGGGTGTTGCGGTGCGATCGGGTTTCGATTCTTGTGCGTGATTCTTGCCAGGATGAAGCCCTGCTGACCCGTGGTGAACATCTACGTGGTTGCTATCCCAGTCAGTTGGGCTTGCAGGTGCCGATCGCCAGCAATCCACATCTGCAAGCACTGATCGACCAACCCGAGCAGGTGCTAGCGGTGCGGGATTTCCTACAGTTTCCGGGTCTGAGCAAGAAGGTCATCGAAACAGTGACCCAGCTACGCATTAAGTCCATGATGGCGGCAGCGACCTCCTACCGTAACGAGGTCAATGGTGTGGTTGGGGTGCATCAATGTGATCAGATGCGGGAATGGCAGATCTGGGAGCAGCAGTTACTCGAAGGGGTTTCGCGTCAGCTCGGGATTGCAATCGGTCAGGCGCAGCTTTACGAGGCGACCCGTAATGCGGCGTTGCAAGAGTCGCTGATGCGGCGTGTGAGCGATCGCATTCGATCCAGTT
Organism: Coleofasciculaceae cyanobacterium RL_1_1; assembly: GCA_012033105.1. GTDB lineage: Bacteria > Cyanobacteriota > Cyanobacteriia > Cyanobacteriales > Geitlerinemataceae > RDYZ01. The sequence continues at coordinate 492 of JAAUPN010000343.1, read as the reverse complement.
CAGATCTCAATGAAATTCTCCAAACGGCGGTGGATGGAGCGCGGACGCTGATCCGGAGCGATCGAATTGCGATCTATCAGTTCCGCCAAGGCTGGAAAGGCCGGGTTATGGTCGAAAATGTCGCGACGCCGTGGTCGTCGGTGCTGGGGGATATTGGTGCGGATGATTGTTTTGCGGGTCAGTATGCCGAGCTGTATCGCAATGGGCGAATTCGAGCGATCGACGATGATATTGAGACGGATGAAAAGCTCGATGCTTGTCACGTTAACTTTTTGCGATCGCTCCAGGTGCGATCCAACTTAATTGTCCCGATCACTCTGAATTTAGCCAGCGAGATGGGTCATCTCATGACACCGGATGCGGTGGAACACGGGGACGGGTGAACGCCTGTGGGGTCTGCTGATCGCCCACCAGTGCGATCGGCCTCGCCGTTGGCAAAATCGAGAAATCCAGCTTTTAAGCCAGCTTTCAGGTCAGATTGCGATCGCCCTG
>JAAUPN010000342.1 GCA_012033105.1 Coleofasciculaceae cyanobacterium RL_1_1 | reverse complement strand
CGAGTGATTTCGACGTTTGTGGTGTCGGTGGATCAGGTTGAGTCTGGAGCGGTGGGGGCTAGTCCGCTGCTGGCGCGGGTGCTGGAGGAAGGGATTTTGGTATGAGTGAGAATTTACGGCTGTTGGTGCAATATCGCTTACGAGAGGCGCATGAAACGTTACGGGAGGCGGAGTTGTTGCTTAATTCAGTCGTCGTTTCGGGGGTGTATCAATCGATCGTATTACGCGATGTTTTATGCGTTACTCGGGCTACTGGCAACGAAGGGTCTCGGAACGTCAAAGCACAGCGGGGTGATTAGTTTGTTCGATCGCGAGTTTGTGAGGACGGGGATTTTCCCAAGGGGTTATCGAAGAGCTTGCATCGGGCGTTTGATGAGCGGCAGGCTCATGATTATGGGGAGATGTTAGAGCCGGATGTGGAGCTAGCAGATACTCTGTTGCGGCAGGCGGTCTCGTTTGTGGACGCGATTGAGGTTTATCTTGGCGTGCAGTCTGAGGCGAAGTTGTAGCAGCCAGTTGCCTGTCCTGCTTCGCGCATTTTGTAGCAATGGATACAACAACAAGGTTGCCAGATTGGATTATGATGTTCGGTAACTTACTTAGCTCTAGCAGGTACGCATGTCTAACGGCGACCTCGATCTAAATCAGGTTAGCTTGCCTGATTTGGTAAACCAGCACATCAACAATGCAGCGGATCTGCTGATGGTGTCATCGCAACTCTTGCCGGGGGATAGGATCGACCTGTTCTTTGCGTTGGCGGCGAATCGTCCAGAGGTGGCGTTTCGGCGTTTATGACGATTTTGGAGGGTAATGCTGACCCGACGTATCGGGCGTTGGCGTTACGGAGTTTGGGTCGGATTCAGCATGAGCCGACGTTGAATGAGATTCGGGCGTGTGAGTCAGATGATGCGCGGGAGCTGGTGCAGTTTTTGGCGGCGGAGTTAAAGGGGCAGGGTGCTCATAGTAATGATCTGACGCGGTGGGCGGCGGCGGATGCGATGGTGAATATTGAGTATTCGGCGTATACGCTTCAGATGACGGGATTGGGGGGGATTGGGGAGCCGCCGAAGCGGATTGCGAAGGAGATTGTGGAAAGTTATTTGGCGAAGGGTCTGCGAGTAGAGCGGTTTGATTCGCAGGGGGAGACGACGGCAGAGTATGAGCGTTTTTTGGATTTTTGGACGTTTGGGCCTGTTGAGCGATTATTTCAGGAGGAAATGATTCATGCTAGCGATGAAAGCATGTTGCTCCAGGAGCTGTCTTTCCTCGGTGCAGAAATCATACTCCGCATTAAAAAAGCCTGTTACAACACTGCAATAAGGAATGTATCAGAAGCTTTTTTAAACCACAACAATAACTCACACGGAGCCTATTCATCAAAGCTAACTCGCTTTCTCAATGAAAAAATACCCGATTCAATGGTAGTTCAGACGATCAATGACGTACGAGAGGTAATAAGAGGAGATTTTGTTGCTCCATCTAATCTAGATGTAACACAACAAAGTTTAAATGATAAAACTGAGGTAGAAATCATATTAATGATTTTCTTTCTTTGAAAAAAATATAGCTGTCACAGAAAGAAACTTGGAAGATCTATTAGTGAGAGTGAATGGTGAGCTAATGGAAGACTTCCTTGAAAAGCGTTTTCTGCTTCGACAAGATTGGTTTAGTAGAAATAAAGGTGTTTGCGAATCAGTACTTGATCAGTTGCGAAAAGCTAAAGAAAAGAGACTTGCTCAAGAGCTTGGTGCATTTGATAGAGTTAAGTTTAAAGGTCGGTCTATTGATGAACGTCTAAGTGCTGTTCACAAGCTGATTGATTTAATCAAGTCAACTTTAGTGATCGAACTACCGAAGTGGTATGAGTATGATCTAACTTTAAAAGTGCAGATTCCTTATACACACTGGAGCAAATTATCTCAGATTACAAAAAATTGAGAGGAAGAATCTGTGCACCATGCGAAGCCATACACAGAGAAACAGTAATTTCCCTCCATCAGTATTTTCAAACTGCGGAATCTCAAATATTTGAGTGGCACGAATCAGTCTATTCACTTTTACCCAAAGTTAGAAGTGACTTGATCGCTAATCTAAATGAAATAGGGGGTGAAATTGAAAGTTCACGGAATCAGAGACAATCTTACATTCGTAGTGCGGAGCAACAACTATGGCAGATCCGATCAAGTGATGGGGACACTGGCTGTTTACCCTTTATTCTATATGCGTTCTTGTTCGTGATGGTAGGCACGGCTGTAAGTGTGATACTAGTGGAAGCAGGTCTATTTGATGATAATGAGGCTGCTTCTGGATTCGCCATTATTATCACTGTATTACTGTTTGTTATATTCAATGTACTTATGGACAAGATAAAAGAAGCAAATAAGAGAAATATAGAGGAGCGGATTCGGACTCTTGAGAAAAAATGTGAGGCTCTCTCAAAATCAAAAGAAGTAGTTTCTCGAGCTATGACAAATCTAGTCTCATTCATCGATAAAGTGTAGAACCCACATTGCATCTTTCCCACGCTCAATATTTAGGGAAAGTCTCTAATCTTAGGTAAGTCACAACTAAATGACGTTTGATTGATAATATCTAATCCGCCACTAGGGAATCAATGTTAGAACTTGATCAATTAAGAGACTGTCAAAAAAAGTAGCCAGATTAGACAAAAATAGATGCTCCTGACTATAACTACCTCCCTAGATGATCGCAGATGAATCATCAATAATCCAGAATGAGGTTTTACAGTGCTCGCACTCAACACACATTCACCCAACCGCTTACCAACCCTCTACCTTCACCTATACAGAACCAGTGAAGGAAAAATTCACCTGCAAAAAATCGACCACCACGAACACCCCGCCCCCCAAACCCTCAACCTCACCCCACTAACCTGGGTAACCACCCTCACCGAAACCCACTGGCCCGAGAAGATCGACCGCGACCAGGTCGAGGACTTCGAGTTCACCTTCCGCTCGCTGATGGGTGCGGGCGACTGCGACGGCGTCGAGGACCTCCCCGACAAGTGCATCGGTGCCCTGGTGATGCGCTCGAACGTCGCCAAGCCACAGGAGCTCTCCCCCGATCTCGGCGAGTCCAACCGCGGCCTCTCGCCCCGCCTC
>JAAUPN010000174.1 GCA_012033105.1 Coleofasciculaceae cyanobacterium RL_1_1 | reverse complement strand
GGCGACTTAATCGATGGGTGCGTGGGGACACATCCACTCGTCCGGAACCGACGGCCAGCCACGCTTGAGCGCCTCGACGCAAACACCGTGAATTGTGAGCTGACAGTCCAGCAGATGAAATCCCTCTTTGCCACTGGTCTTCATGCTGACCTTCAAGACCGAATCACTTTTAAACTCGATCGTTCGATTACAGCGAACGCAGACCAGATGATGATGATGGTGCGGATGGGGTTGATTCAGCTCATAGTGCTTATGGCCTTCAGCCAGTTCGAGTTCACGGAGTAGACCCAGATGAGTCATAAGTTTGAGCGATCGATAAATCGTCGAGAGGCTGATCTTGCGATCAGGTTCGGCCTCTTGAAGATGATTATGCAAATCCTCAGCACTCAGGTGCTTTCCCTTGGGTAGTTCGCGAAAAACATCTAAAATCGTTTCCCGCTGGGGTGTCATTCGCAGGCCGAGTTGATTAAGCTCGTTGCGAAACGTGCTGCTGTCGTAGGAATACATGAGCGGTGTAGAGCGAGAACGATAAAATTCGCGAGTTGTATCGATCCTACGGGGTGAGTTCAGAGACTGTCAACAAAACGTATTAATTGAGAACAGGATGCACCTAAAAAAACATCTATGGATGTCGAGAACGGAAGTGAGTGCGGTGTGCTGACTGCGATCTTGTCATCAATCCCACGGTTGCTCAAGATTGCCCAAGCTTGATTGGGCTTTCGCTCTTCGATTTACCGCAAAAATTGCCATCTAGATCGACCCATTTCCCTTAGCCTGAAGGCTCAAATCTATGCATTATTTTCGAGGTTTGTAGATATGCTCTCCACAAAACACGTATAATCCATCGGCTGTCTGTGACGGTCTTGTCTGTTTTTCCCTTGCTTATCGATGTTCTCGCCTCGAATGATCGCACTGCGGCATGTTGCATAAACTTCTTCGGTTCGTAGCCGCCGCTTCTGCGCCGCTAAATTTGGTTTTGGTCTTATCGTCTTCCTTCGCCACCCCATTTGAGGATTCTACGACGATCGCATCGCCGCGCGTTCGTGTGGGAAGCCTTGAAACCCAACGATCGCCAGCACCAACATCTGAGCTAGCGGCGACACCCGCCTCAAGCAGTTCGAGTAGCGCCCCGCCAACCTACCAGCCGGACGATTACATTCCGTCCAATTCTCGGGTTGTACGTTACCCCACGGAGCTGCGGCCCCTACCGGGACAGCTCGATTCCGTGCCGGTCTTTAACAGCAATAGCCCCGAACTGGTGATGGGCAATGGAATTTTGCTCTCGACCTTTCCGGGCTGGGGACGGCGCGATTTTGATGCTCATCTGGATTACACCTTTGAAGGTCGCTTTGATATCTTCAGTCACCACATCAGCCGCGCTCGCACCGCCGAGGAAACGCGATCGCTATTTCAGGGCATCATCGTCGAAAATCCCACGCGCTGGCCGGTACGGCTCGAAGTGCTGCAAGGTGCTAGCTATCTAACCCGCCCGGATGCTCTATTTCTCAATATTCCGGATTACGTTGAAAATCCCCTCGGGACTGCATTTTCGGGGCCTGGAAGTCGTGTTGCCGATTATGTATTACGCGGTCGTCGTCAGAGCAACTGGCCTGCCCTGACCGTGTTGCAGCCTTATGAGTCGCGCATGTTGATGAATTTGCCGATTCCAGCCGGGACGGTGGTGCCAACCTCGAATGGCCGATCGACCCTGTTGCGATTGTTCAGCGATGGGCCGGTTCATGTGGCGAATTTGGCGATGTATGCGCCCCAGGATAGCAATGGCAATGAGCGCGTCCCGACCTTAGAAGAATGGCAAGATCTGCTCGATCGCGGCTCGTTGGTCTCCCCACGGGATCTCGCGCCCACTCCCATCTCGGATTTTGATTCCACAGCTCGCACGATTTACAGTCGTGTGGCGGGCATCTCGATCGGTTCGCGTTGGGAAGCATCGCTCACGAACGATGCCAATACCGACCACCTCAGTTTGCCAGAACCCGGAAATGCCATTTCCTACGGCATCAGCACTTTGCATCAAGGGCGGCTGGGAACGAGCCAGGTACAGAGCGCCGAGATGCTGCTGCGCTACGATGATACGGCGTTGCTGTCCCACGGGAATTACGGCGTGGAGTACACGATTAATATTCCGCTGTATAACGACAGCAATCGCACACGCACCGCCACGATCGCCATCCAAACGCCGCTGAAGCAAGACCGGGCGAATGGCGAGTTGATGTTTCTCAGCCCACCGGAAGATCGCGTGTTCTTCCGGGGGACGGTGCGTTTACGCTACGAGAATGATCGTAACCGGCTCGAAACACGCTACGTGCACCTTGTGCAGCGACGCGGCCAGCAGGGGGAACCGTTGGTGGTGCTAGAGATGCCACCGGGCGATCGGCGCTTGGTTGAGGTGGATTTAATCTATCCGGCAGATTCAACGCCGCCCCAGGTGGTCAGCATTCGTACGGAGAACTAGCGATCGTGGCACGGGTCAAGTTAGAGCGCATTTTTAAACGGTTTTCGACCTCGGGACAGTTGGTGTCGGATGCTGTTGAGTCGGCAAATGGCGCGAATGGCGCGAATGGCGCAGACTCTCCAGAGGGTATGAACCTTGCTCCGACACCCAAGGCGACTGCGATCGTCCTGCGGGGTGTGGATTTGACGGTGGAGGATGGCGAGTTTTTGGTGTTGGTCGGGTCGTCGGGCTGTGGCAAAAGTACGCTGTTGCGATCGATCGCGGGTCTGGAAACGGTGACGAGTGGCACGATCGCGATCGGCGATCGGGTGGTGAATGATTTGCCACCGAAGGCGCGGAATATTGCGATGGTGTTCCAGAGTTATGCGCTCTATCCGCACCTGACGGTTTACGACAATCTGGCCTTTGGGCTGCGACGTACACGGGGCTGGAGCCGTGAGGATAGTCCTTCAATGACAGAGGATTCCAGCGTGGTAGCCGCCAATCCCGCCGAGCCGGAATCGCCCTGGTGGGAGCAAGTTGTGGTCGGAGTAACGCGATCGCTACCCGCTGCGCTGCGCTATCAATCGGCTCGCGAGACGGCCATTGATCGACGGGTGCGCCAAGTAGCGAAAACATTGCAGATCGATACACTGCTCGATCGCCTCCCAAGCAGCTTTCTGGCGGCCAAAGCAGCGCGTCGCCCTCGGTCGCGCCATGGCACGCAACCCGGATGTCTTCTTGATGGATGAGCCGCTTTCCAATCTTGATGCCAAACTTCGAGCCGAAACCCGCGCCCAGATCGTTAGCCTGCAACGCCAGCTTGGGATTACGACGATTTACGTCACCCACGATCAAACCGAAGCGATGACGATGGGCGATCGCATCGCCATCATCAACGACGGCCAGATCGTCCAACTGGGTCAGCCGATGGAGTTGTATCGTCGTCCGGTGAATCGCTTTGTGGCGGCGTTCATTGGTTCACCGCCGATGAATTTTCTCGCCGTGCGACTCAAATCGCCCACGACGATCGTTCGATCGGAGCTTCAGGCGGAAATCAGCCCCTCGTCACCGCCGATACAACCCTTTCAATTCACCTTGCCGGAAGCCTGGGCGACGGTGCTAGCTCCTTACCGCGATCGCGAGTTACTCCTCGGTTTACGTCCGGAAGCCCTCAGTCTGGGCGTTCCCGCTCCAAAAAATCTCCACGGCACGATCGTCACCCTCGAAACCCTCGGCAGTGATACCTACATCACGATCGCGATCGCACCGGAATCGGCGTCGGTTGATCCGCTGGCAACACCGACGCTACGGCTCACGGCTCGCCTCAGTGCGGACACTCCCCTTGCCTTGCATGAATCGATCTGGCTGGCGATCGATCCGCTCGCGATTCATCTTTTCGATGCGGCGACCGGTATCGCCCTATTCGCTGCGACTTAAGTTTTAAAGGCTGATTCGTGGGTTGAGCGTGGTGGGCAATGCTCACCCTACGAATCTCACGTTACGAATCTAGAACACGAGTTTCGAGATACTGACCGATTAGCACTTCTTCACCGGCACGGGTCGCGATCGTCTGGCGCGTACGATATTTTTCACCCACCAGCTTAATTTCCTCCTCAAATACCGAATTACCGTAGGTCGTTACCAGGTGCATCGTGTTGGGATTGACAAAGCTGACCGCCGCCGTCACGGGCTCGGGCGAGGAAAAGCCCCGATCACGATAGATCAGATCGCCATCGCCGACGCCGATCGTCGTCGATCCCGTCGCGGGCTTGCGTGTCGCCGTGAGGTAGCGCGACTCCCAGCGAATATTCGTTCCCGCCCGTAGCGCACCGGCAGGTAAACCATGAGCCACCGCTAGCGTTGCCAGATCGGGATGGTCAGCGCCCAAAAAATCAATTTCGATCGAGCTTTCCACTTCCTGAGGCTCGGGGACATTGAGGGTGTAGTAGCGACGCTGGGAGATCCAGCGACCAGCGGACGCTCGAAAAATCGAGAAACCAGGCGGCTGATCGAATCTCGCCCAGTGCCGGAAGTTACGGAACCCACAGGGTCAACAGGTGTAACCGCCGCCGTCGTGGCTGGAATATGCGTCGAGACGATCGCCATAAAATTAATCTTCCTAAAACGAAGAACTTTGTGTAACGTTGTCAAGCGTGTTTTGACAAAATTCGCACATCTTTACATTCCTAAGCGTAGCCGATCGTACAACTTCGCGCGAGGACACTCGATCGGGTTCAGGGGCAGTGGTAGCGTGGAACCATCGCTCCATCGAAAATTCATCGCGCGAGATGAGTTCGCCGCGAGCGCCAAATTCACGAGAACTTCACGCGAATTTCGTGAGCAATTCCTACGAATTTCGCGTCAAACCCATCAAACTTGGGGGTCTTTCTCGGTTTGCCTATTCCTCACTACTTCTGTCATGACGCAATACGTTTTAGCCATCGATCTCGGTACAACTGGCAACCGCGCTATTCTGTTCGATCGCGCCGGACAGCTATACGCCCAGGCCTACAAAGAACTCACCCAGCATTATCCTCATCCGGGCTGGCTCGAACACGACGTAACCGAAATCTGGGCGGATACTCAGACGGTTGTTCGTGATGTCTTGGTCAAGACCGACACTAACGTCAGCGACATCGCCACGATCGGCCTCACCGTTCAGCGTGAAACCTGCGTACTGTGGGATAAAACCACCGGTGAACCGCTGCACAAGGCGATCGTCTGGCAAGACCGGCGTACGGCTCCGCTGTGCCGCGAGCTAACCGCCCAAGGCAAAGCCGAGATCATTCAGCAAAAAACCGGTTTAGTCCTCGATGCCTACTTCTCCGCCACCAAGCTGAAATGGTTGCTCGACTGGGTGATCGAGCATAAACCCGAGGTGGATTTAGATAACGTATTGGCCGGGACGATCGATACCTGGATTTTGTGGAATCTAACAGGGCGACAGGTCCACGCCACCGACCACAGCAACGCCAGCCGCACGATGCTGATGAACCTAGAAACCCGTGATTGGGATCTCGATCTGCTCGAACTCTTCGGGATTCCCGCCCACATCATGCCGACCATTCAGCCCAGCCTCGGCCAATTCGGCACCACCAGCGCGAATGTCATTGGTGCAGAGCTGCCCATCACGGCGATCTTTGGTGACCAGCAAGCCGCGCTGTTTGCCCACGGCTGCGATCAACCGGGTCTACTGAAATGCACCTACGGGACGGGCTGCTTTCTCGTGGCGCAGATGGGAACCCACATCGCCCGATCAAGCCAAAATTTACTCTCAACGATCGCCTGGACCACCGCCGACCAAACCTACTACGCCCTCGAAGGCGCGATGTTTACCACAGGAGCGTGTATCCAATGGTTGCGCGATGGCGCTCAGTTAATCGAATCGGCGCCTGAAACCGAGGCGATCGCCCAATCCGTAGCCGATACCGACGGCGTCTACTTCGTCCCGGCACTCAGCGGCCTCGGTGCGCCCCACTGGGACATGAGCGCCCGCGCCGCCTTTTTTGGTATTACGGGCGGTGCAACCCAAGCCCACATGGTTCGCGCCGTCTTGGAGTCGATCGCCTACCAGGTCAAAGAGGTCGTCGATGCTGCGAACACCGATAGTGGATCGCCCCTTGTACGGCTTAAGGTCGATGGTGGCGCCTCGAAAAACAACTGGCTGATGCAATTCCAGGCTGATGTTCTGGGTATTCCGGTCGAACGTCCGGCGGTGTCGGATGCTACCGCTCAAGGTGCAGCCTTCGGGGCAGGGCTTGCGAGTGGTTTTTATGCCGACTATGCCGATCTGATCGCCGCACGTCAGGTAGATTGCGTGTTTGAACCGGGTGAAGACGCCCAAGCTGCCCAGGAAAATTTTGAGCTGTGGTCAAAAGCCGTCAGTCGCGCGAAAAGGCTGGATTGAGGATTAAACGCCGCCATAATCTCGGTCATCCATCCCAGCTTTCACCGGTTTAACGGAGGGGACTGCTTCGAATAATTCTGCGATCTCAATCGCCCCGATCGCCGCTAAAATCCCGATTTCGTCGGGTTCCGGTACGGTTACCACGAACTAGCACTCAGGTATTCTGAGTGCTAAATTTTGATCTTGGAGTCGTTCGATAGAACTAAACGATGGCGAAAATTGTTGCATTTGACGAGAAATCTCGTCGGGCGATCGAGCGTGGAGTTAATGCCCTCGCCGACGCCGTGAAAATCACCCTCGGCCCTAAAGGTCGAAACGTGGTTCTGGAGAAAAAGTTCGGAGCCCCGGACATCGTGAATGATGGGATTACGATCGCCCGAGAAGTTGATCTAGCCGATCCTCTGGAAAACACTGGCGCGAAGCTCATCCGTGAAGTCGCGTCTCAAACAAAAGAAATTGCTGGTGATGGCACAACCACCGCGACGGTTTTGGCGCAAGCCTTAATTCGTGAAGGTCTGAAGAATGTTGCGGCGGGTGCAAACCCGGTGGCGCTCAAGCGCGGTATCGAAAAAGCAACGGCGATGTTGGTCGCTGAAATTGCGAAGGTGGCGAAGCCCGTAGAAGGCGACGCGATCGAGCAAGTGGCGACGGTTTCGGCGGGTAACGACGCTGAAATCGGCCAAATGATCGCTCAAGCGATGGATAAAGTAACGACGGACGGTGTCATCACCGTTGAAGAATCGAAGTCGCTGCTGACCGAACTTGATGTGGTCGAGGGGATGCAAATCGATCGCGGTTACCTCTCGCCCTACTTCGTCACCGACAGCGAACGTCAGCTCGTCGAATTCGACAACCCGTTCCTGCTGATCACCGATAAAAAGATCGGCGCGATTCAAGACATCATCACCATCCTGGAGAAGGTGTCGCAATCGGGTCGTCCGCTGCTGATCATCGCGGAAGACGTAGAAGGTGAAGCCCTCGCCACCCTCGTCGTCAACAAATCCCGTGGTGTGCTGAACGTCGCTGCGATCAAAGCTCCGGGCTTTGGCGATCGCCGCAAGCAAATGCTGGAAGACATCGCCGTCCTCACCGGCGCTCAGGTGATCTCGGAAGATATCGGCCTCAGCCTCGATAGCGTCGCGATCGATATGCTCGGTCAAGCCAACAAAATCACGCTCTCGAAAGACAGCACCACAATTTTGGCGGATGACGAAGCTCGCACCCGCACCGATGTCAAAAAACGCATCGAGCAACTGCGCAAGCAGCTTGAGGAAATCGATTCGGACTACGACGCCGAAAAAATGCAAGAGCGCATCGCCAAACTTGCGGGCGGTGTTGCGGTCATCAAAGTGGGCGCAGCCACCGAAACCGAACTCAAGAGCCGCAAGCTTCGCATCGAAGATGCTTTGAATGCAACCAAAGCAGCCGTTCAGGAAGGTATCGTTCCCGGCGGTGGTTCAACCCTGCTCCACCTCTCGAAAGCGGTGGACACCTTCAAGGCGACGCTGTCCGGCGATGAGCTACTGGGTGCTGGCATTGTCGGCCAAGCCCTAAGTGCGCCGCTGATGCAGATTGTTAACAATGCTGGCGGCGAAGGCGCGGTTGTGATCGAGAACGTGCGCGATCGCGAGTTCAACATCGGGTACAACGCGCTGAACGGCCAGTACGAAGACCTGATCGCCACGGGCATCATGACCCGGCAAAAGTGGTTCGATCGGCGCTACAAAACGCCACCTCGATCGCCGCGATGGTTCTCACCACCGAAGCGATCGTCGTTGAAAAACCCGAACCCGAGTCGGCAGGCCCCGGTGGTGGCATGGACCCCATGGGCGGTCATGGGCGGCCATGGGCGGTATGGGCGGTATGGGCGGCATGGGCGGCATGATGTAAACCCATGAACCGCTCGCGAAGTTCTCGCCATCGTTGATTCAGCGGCGATCAAGATGTTGACGATGTTGACATGATCGAAACCCTCGATCGCCAATGAGCCAGAATTCGCACCGTTTCTAGACCGAATTCAGAACAAAGCAGCATGACCCAGTTTGGTCATGCTGCTTTGTTTGTTTGGGGTTAAGTTCGCCAAGAGAGGAGATGTTCTGAGCTTTGATGAAGATTCGGTAAAGATTTGACGAAAGTGATGATAATTCTCCGATTCAAGCAAATTTACGGACGAAACTTAGTGTGTGACCGCATACCATCGAATTACAATGCGGGTGACCTATTGTGAGCGCTTCAAATCTCAAGAGCGAACGCCATTCTCGTGGGTCACCCTACGCCCGTCGCACGATGCGATCGCCTTCTTCCTCCCTAAAAGTTCATGCACGTTTCACCTTTTTCTGCTACTCCCCTTGTGTTCGCGTCCATCCTGGGCATGGGTGCGATCGCCATTCCACAAGCTGCGATCGCCTATTCCCTGACTAGCTCGGTCGGGACGCTCAATTTTAGTGAAGTGTCAGGCGACTTTAAGATTACAGGTGGAGAGACAAGAGGAGAAACCTTTCGTCTTTTTCAGGATGTTACTGGCCCAAACCTAGACCTCTTTGCGAGTATCCAAGGCTTACCAAGCCTCTCACCCTACAACGTGTATGGCAAAGACACCTTGGGTCGAGATGTTGTCTACAAACTCTCGGGTTTTTGGTTTGAAAGTGTTTTAACCAATCGCACCCAATCCGCCTGGACGTTCTTTGATCACGAGGTTCAATCGACCTATAACACCGCCAGTCCTGATGGTGACGGCCTCTCATTTGCTCAAGGGCTCGGCGTTATTCCACAATCCAGCCGTTTTTCGACGATCAGCCAAGTCGAAGATGTACGTGATTTCATTAATTTTACCGGTGGCACGGTAGGCATTGGAGAAACGGTCACTTTTCGGTATTTCATCGGTGACTGGACACCAGAGTCCACGTTCTATCTACGTCAGCGTCCGAATTATTCGGTCGTAGATGGCGGTTTTGTTCAACCGACGCCAACTCCAACACCGACGCCAACCCCAACGCCAACACCAACACCAACACCAACCCCGACGCCAACTCCGACACCAACCCC
>JAAUPN010000341.1 GCA_012033105.1 Coleofasciculaceae cyanobacterium RL_1_1 | reverse complement strand
ACGTTTTCAGCTCAAAGTGAAGTGATCTCGGTGCTATCCGAACTCGGGGTCATCATTTTGCTGTTTGAGATCGGGCTTGAATCCGAACTCGAAGAGCTGATCAAATACGGCCCGCAGGCGGCAGTGGTTGCCGTTGTGGGGGTCGTTTTGCCGTTCGCCTTGGGGACGGTCGGCCTGATGACGTTGTTTGATGTGCCTGCTATTCCGTCGATTTTTGCCGGGGCAGCACTCACGGCAACCAGTATTGGGATCACGGCGAAGGTTCTGGCCGAAATCGGTAAACTCAGCTCGAAGGAAGGCCAAATTATTGTTGGTGCGGCGGTACTCGATGACGTACTGGGGATCATTGTCCTCGCGGTTGTGGCTAGCTTGGTCAAAACCGGCGAAGTCGAAGTCACCAATATTTTGTACTTGACCATCAGTGCAGCCGCATTCTTGGTCGGGACGATCATTCTGGGTCGTTTGCTCAATCCTTACTTTGTGAGCTTGGTTCGCAGTTTCAAAACGCGGGGGCCGCTGCTCATTTCGGCGCTCGTTGTGACGTTTATTCTGTCTTACGTGGCCTCGGCGATTCAGCTTGAAGGTATCCTTGGGGCGTTTGCTGCGGGTCTGATTCTCGGAGAAAATGAGCTTCAGCGTGATCTAGAAGAACAGGTCGTACCGATCGCCGATATGCTCGTGCCGGTATTTTTCGTGGTGGTGGGTGCGCGTACCGATATTTCGGTGCTGAATCCCTTTGAACCGTCCAACCGCGAAGGGTTGATCATTGCGGCATTTTTGATCGTGGTAGCCATTATCGGTAAGGTGGCGACCAGCTTGACGATCTTCCAGCCCGGTATCAATCGCTTGGCGATCGGAGTCGGCATGATTCCGCGTGGTGAGGTTGGCTTGGTCTTCGCCGGGGTCGGCGCTGCCAGTGGCGTACTGTCCGAATCTCTCGATGCGGCGATTATTGCAATGGTGATCGTAACCACGTTTATCGCGCCGCCGTGGCTGCGTAGCGTCCTCGAAAAAGGCGACGCAACCGAAAAGGCCGAAGAGACGGCCTAAGCATGATCGGTGTGATCCCAATTCGCCGTTGTTTGCAGGTCACCGCCCCATCTATGGTCGGTGGCTTGGCAATCTCCATACCGATTTGATCTCGATCAGATGATGATTTGAGGGGCAAAATTGACCATGCCCCTTTTTTTTATGGAAAAATCGCGAGTATCTGCCGATCGCAGGCTTCGCGCAATACGATACGATCGACGAACTAACCGCACTCCGTCACCTTGTTTATTTCTACGCTATTTCTACGCTGTAGACACCTACGGAAGCATCAACCCAATCGATGGAACCGATCTCGCCGCATCCGTTTTGGACTGTCGATTTGATGGTCAAGCTCGCCTTATCGATCGCTTTTCCTGGTTTCGCTTCTCTCCGAAGTCGAGACTTTGATACTCGCCACCATGCATTATCCCGGTTCATCTAACCCGCCTCAATACGCCACCCTACGACAACAGTTGCGCGATATTGCCGATATTGAGGCAATTCTTGCGATTTTATCTTGGGATCGGACAACCTACATGCCCGCTGGTGGCGCGGTCGATCGCGGACGCCAAAGTGCAACCCTTCAACGCCTGCTGCACCAAAAAGCAACCGTTCCAGAGCTGGGTGAACTGCTCGACAGTCTCCAAGATTTTGAGGCCAGCCGTCCCTACAGCTCGATCGAAGCCAGCACCATTCGGATTGCACGTCACGACTATCAGCGTCGGATCGCAGTTCCTAGCGAATTTACCGCTCGCCTCACAGAACATCAGATCAAAACCTATGGGGATTGGGCGCGGGCTCGCGAGGCCGATGATTTTAAGATCGTCCAGCCTGCACTGGAAAAAATGCTGGATTTGAGCCTCGAATTTTCGAGCTTTTTCCCCCAGGCGCAGCATCCCGCCGACCCGGCGATCGCCCGTGCCGATCGTGACACCGACGCCCAACAATTACGCACACTCTTTCACCATCTGCGTTCCCAACTCCTACCCCTGATTGACGCAATTCGCGCCTCAGCCACCCCCACCAGTGATGCCCTCCTTTGCCAAGAATTCGACATCACCGTACAACAGGATTTTTGTCGCAAGCTGATCGAACGCATTGGTTACGACTTCAAACGAGGCCGCATTGATACTACGATTCATCCCTTTACCGTCGGCTTCGGAACCGGTGATGTTCGGATTACCAATCGTGCTTTCTCCCATGATTTGCGCGAGTCACTGTTCAGCACGCTGCATGAAATGGGTCACGGACTGTACGAACAGGGGCTTGATCCGGTACTGAGCGGAACCCCCCTAGCCGCCGGAGCTTCCTCCGGGATGCATGAGTCTCAGTCGCGGCTGTGGGAGAACATCATCGGACGCAGTCGCGCGTTTTGGGAATGCTGTTTTCCGTGGTTGCAAGGCGCATTTATTCGCCAGTTGGGGAAATCTTCGGTGCGTGACTTTTACGCAGCGATTAATACTGTTGGCCGTACGCCAATTCGGACGAGAGCTGATGAGGTGACCTACAATCTCCACATCATTATTCGATTTGAACTCGAGCTAGCGATGCTGGAAGGCAAGCTCACGATCGCCGATTTGCCCGAGGCTTGGAACGCGGCCTATCAAAAGGATTTAGGCATTACGCCCACCAGCGATCTCGACGGTGTGCTTCAGGATGTCCACTGGTACACCGATCGCATTGGCGGCCAATTCCAAGGCTATGCCCTGGGCAATCTCATTGCCGCCCAGCTCTACGAAACCGCTTTACGTACCCATCCAGAAATCCCCGTGGATCTCGAACGCGGGCGGTTTTCCACGCTACATCAATGGCTCCAGAGCAATATCTATCGCCACGGATGCAAATTTTCGACCATGGAACTGCTCGAACGGGTCACGGGGCGATCGCTCCAAGTCGAACCTTTCATTAGCCTATTACGGGAAAAATACACCCAACTGTATCGTTTGGAGTGAGTTCAAACTGAATTCAACCTGAGTTCAACCCAGGGCCATTTCATTCTTTTGAATACCAGGTAGGATGAAGTTCTGCGCAATTACGATATCTGAACAAGATGACGAGCTTACCTATAGATTCCCCAGCAGAGCGTATTGAAATCCTGGAAGCCTTCG
>JAAUPN010000173.1 GCA_012033105.1 Coleofasciculaceae cyanobacterium RL_1_1 | reverse complement strand
GGTCATCGTTCGTGTTTGGTTTCACTTTCAGGTTACTCTCAGCCCTCCTTTCTTTGAACGCTTTTTTACTGAGTCTTTATACCTTTTCAGAAGTCCTCTCAGGGGTTTATCGGGTTGTTTGGCTTTCAGTCGTTTCCACAGTTACAGGAACGTTATGGGCGTGAGCGGGCTGATATTTTGCTGAGTGGCGTCGGCTCTCAGTTTTGGTTTAATCCGGGTAATCACGATACGGCGAAGGCTCTCAGTCAGTTCCTTGGGGAGCGTGAGCTGACTATTTCCCAAAAGTCTACGTCTCGTTCTCGCGGTCATGGGGGCAGCCGATCTGTCAGTACGAGCGAGCAGACGCGTACTCGTCCTTTGATGTTGCCGGATGAGTTTTTACGTTTTGGTACGGGTGAATGTGTCTTTCTCAATCCGGCTTTTCGCGATCAACAAACCTCTAACCTACCCCAACATTTTCGACAGGTTCACCTTCCTCCAGCTCATCTCGATTTGGTCGCTGAGTGTGAGCAACTTTGGGCAGACCAGGTGCTTCCTTCCCTGCGCGATCGCGAGCGGCGACGGCGTCCTGATGCTGATCTTGAGACGCAGCTACGCCAATGCTTTGATGAGGCGGAGCGGCTTTTACCTTTGCCGGATGATGATGATGAGGGTCAGTCACCCCCTTTAACTCCGGGCTACAAGGTGGCCGACCTATAGCGCAGTCATCGTCGAGACGTTCTTACCAAGATTTACCAAGGTAACCATCGACAGATAGATTTTGAGGTATCGCGCACAGTTTCAACAATCTGATGATCATCGCGAGGTTCAGAAGCAGAGAGCGATGGTGATTCTAGCTCCCGCAGACGGTATCCAGCTAAGGTTTCACTCACCATGTATGCCTTTTGAGCTTCTTTCGGAAGGGTTGATCGATCTCCCTTTCGACCTCCAGTCGCTTCATAAAGCTCGTCTACACCACAGTCAAAAAGTTCTTGGGTTTCGACTCGTATAGCTTTGGAATAGGTTCGCCGATCGCCACCTGCATCATGCACCGCCTTCGAGAAATCTTTAAATATTGTTGCTGAATCAACCCGATCACGAGTCGTTGCTAAGGACGGGGACTCGTCGAGCAAGCTCAACTGGCAGCCGCTGTTCTCGTCCTGCTTGCTCTGCAACCAAGTTATAAAACCCACCAGCCTGACTCCATTCGATTGTTGAAAATGAGTTGGATAAAACCTGCTCTAGAGCTAGCTTTAGCAGCTCTAGCGATCCAGAAATCGTCAAAAATTCATTGAAGATTTGATGACGATATTCATAATCCCAGCGCTCAGGAACGAAGTTTAATGCATGGAGCACTAGGTATGAAGCATCAAGACAGTCATGGAAAATATTTAACGCTTCATATCGTGCTAGCGCTTGCTCCCAAGTTCGTTTGTAACGCAGGTCGCCGAATTCTTGCCGGATTTGAGCTTTGAATTGTTCTCGAAGTACGACACAATTTCGGTAGCTGCTCAGAAACTCCCAGGCTTCACGAACTCGACTTTTTAAGTCTTGTAGCTTCATCTAGTGGAGGTCGAAGGATTACCACAGAGTATAACCGACTCACACAGCACTAGCACTATGCTCTGGCAACCTCAAAGCGGCAGGCTCAAAACAATCAATCCAATAAATGTGCCATTTGTCCTATTTTTAGTATTAAATCGCTGAAAGGCTTTGCCTAAAGTACTTTCAGCGATTTTGCTTTCGCTACTTTTTGCTAAAAACAACAAAACTGACACGTTTTCAGACTTGAATTACTCCAATTGAGACAGATGACGTTGTGCCGTTTTTAGGGATTTGACAGCTCGGTCAGCCGTTGGTGACTCTAAACAATCCAGGTCACGAATGAGGCGATCAATCGTTTGAAGGTGACGCTTTTTGAGGCTTTCCATAAATGTGCCATCTGTCCTATTTTCAGTCAATCCTTCTTTCAGCGAAGACTTAGGTGATTTCACCTCTGCTAAATAGCGAGCGATCGTCCGGCGAGATTTACCAAAAATTGCTTCGAGGGCTGGAATCAGTGGCCGAGTGTTTGCGGTTGGACGTCCCCGTTGCAGCACGTAATCTGCATCGAGTAACCGTTGGGCAGCGGCGCGGATTTCGGCAGGTGTATAGTCGCGACGATGCTCATTTTCCGCAATTTCAATCTGCAAGGCACGATCCGGCTCAGATTCTGCATCAAAGTCATACTGGCGAACAGGAATTCCCCGTTCAAAATGCCGCAGAAAGTCTTCTGGCTTGTGTTCCGATAAATAGCTAAGTGCTACCAATCGATGCGCTCCGGCTAAAAGGCGACCATTTTTATCGACGGCAATCGGTTCGATCAGTCCTAAGAGAGTAATCGAATCCATTAGGTCAGTTACGTGAGTCTCACTGATCGTTCGGGTATCTTCTGATCTAAGCTGAATTTCAGCCAGCTTTAGTGTGCTAGTCACGCGTACAACTGAGTTATCTTCGGCTGACGACTGGCCAAAAATAAACTCATGTTCGCGATCGCCTAAGCTCTTCCGTTTCTTTACTCCAGACATTGCAAAGCCTCTTCAAATAACCGTTCAAAATCTCGTCCTGCTTCATGGCTACTCTTACCGCCAAGCTCCCAGACTGTACAAGCTTGTCCAGGAGCATCGGCAATCACCTGACGTTGCCAGATTGTTGTATCTAACAATGGCAAGGGATAGCGAGTTAATAGCTCACGTGCCTCCTGTTCAAGTCGCGTTCCTCTCACTGCACGGGAAAGAAACAAACACGCGCATGGAGAACCTCCCCGAATATCACGCGCTTGCATTACAGCTCGCACAGTCTCAGCGGCTGCATCCACATCTAAGCTCGAAGGTTGAACAGGAATGATACAAAGTGAAGAGCGCAGAGCAATGGCACGGGTTACTTCTGCAAGACTTCCAGGTGCATCGGTCAGGACTACATCATACTCTCGTTCCAAACGAGGCAATTCGTCTAACAAATCCTCAGCTTTGGGAACAGCTAGAGATGAAATCTTCGGTGCTGCAATTTCAGCAATCCAGGTCGAACTAGAGCGCTGGGCATCAGCATCCACAAGAATGACACGCTGGTTATTGGCATGTAACCAATGGGCAAGGTGAACGCTGATAGTCGATTTACCGCAGCCTCCTTTGCCGGATAGTAGGGAAATGACGGTCATGCTCTTTGTCTACGATAATGTTTCGATTTTAGGTGGTTTACTGGCACGATATGGAGCTTTTTATTGAGTTGATAGAGAAACAAAACACCCAACCGGCAACGACACACAACCTCCAGGCCACGTACAAGACACCAGCCACTCATCCATCAACCCAAGAAACGGCTCAGACTCAACCGTGAGGATTTGCCCCTTAGCCCGTTCAAAAGCCGCATGAAACAACTCAGGGATGCGTTTAAGGTCAGTGATCACGCGACCAACCAACCCAGACCACAAATTCGAGCCTGTAGATTGAACCAAAGCTTGAGAAACCGTCCCCGTCAAAACATTGCCCTCAGACGTAATACTCTCTGTATTACCGTCCGTGGACGAATTAAAAACGGGCGAAACCATTGCCACATCAGCATCACAAGCGATATTTTCCCGATCCAAACATTCGCCCAGATTGTGGCTTGATTGAGTAGCCAAACAGCGCTCCTGTTCCCGCCGAACAGCAGCCAAATCGCGCTCATACCAAACCGGAAAAACCCGCTCACGCAGATCATCAGGCACAACAAAACGATAAAGGCGATGCCGCCGCCCCGACGACTGCCGCCCAACCTGATGTAGCTCAAACCCAAACAATCGCACCAAGCGCTTAAATAACTGAATCGGCGTCTCACTCGACTTAGGCGGCTGGAACGCCAACTTAATCGCCCGCCAGCCGCCCTTCTGAAGATAGACCCCCCGCAACTTCGTCAACAACCCCTTCAAACGGCGGGAATCATTACTCCAATCAAAATCAGGATTCGCCAAAGCAAAATCAAGCAAACGCTTAACCCCCAGACGCTCAAGCACAAGCACCTGAGGCAACTTCACACACTTCGACGCATCACGGACAAACACATCACCCCGCTCTGTGAGCACCTGCAAACGTTGCCGCTCGCGAAAATCCAAAAACTCCCGCGCCACAAACATCGAATAATGCAACCGCCACTTCATCCCCAAACCCGACTCATGCGCCTCAATCAACTCAGGCGAAACATCAACCCCATACTCCTCCTCCAACTCAGCCCGCTTCAACTGAAACATCTCCTCAGCCGTTCGCTCCCGCTTCTCACTCAACGCCCGAAACTGAGCCGAATCCAAAACATCAGCCGAACAAATCTCCGATTTATACACCCCATAGGTTCGCTCTTGATTCGCCTTTAACTCCTGACGCACCATCAGCCCCACACCGGGCTGTGCCTTATCGCGAAAAACCACCCGACACCCCTCAGTCAAAAGACCATCAACGATCGTCGCGCGATAAGCAACCTGACCCTGATTAAACCGCGCCGCCATCGCCGCCCAACAACTCTCAGACGAATGCAACGTCCCAGCCCCATCAAGATCAAGATTCGACAACAACGCATCCGCCTTGCGCAACGCCCGTAACGTAACCTGCATTCGGCCATGCTCAAACGGCCAACAGCTCCCGCGCCGACATCTGACCACTACCCACCACATAGCGAGAAAAAGTCGGACACCAGAGAAAACGAGGAACCGGCTCCCGCAAGCGCATCGCCGCCTGCCGCACCGCATCAGTAGACTGCTGACCCGGAGCATAAATCCAGACCGAATCAAAATGACCCACCAGGTCAATCGAAACCCCCGCCTCAATCGTCGGCGAAACAATCACCACGTCGTAACCAGCAAAACACGCATCAATCCGCTTCGTACAACCAAACGCCGGATGCTGCGGATCAGCGATCGTCTCAGAATCAACCCGCAAAACCCGCAGATCAGGAAACAACTCAAGCAAACGACGCTCAAGATTTTGACAACTCCACTTAGCCCGTGCCTTCTGCGCCCCACAGTGAACCAAAACACGCTGACCCGCCTCAATCGTCCCCTTCAACTCCAGCCACCAAGACACCGGCTCACCATCCGTAAACACCGTACAGTCATAACCCGAACCGATGCGATCATGACGAATCACAAATGGCGTAACTGGCACATCAAGATTTGCCAAACCCAGCGCATAATTCAGCTCCACATCAGACAAATCCGCATCCGAGAGAAAAACCTTACCCAAATCTGAACTGAGAACATTGTGAAGCAGCGTACCGAAATTGCGCACAATCTCCGTACGCCGCTTACGCACCTCAGTTTGGGACTCAAGCAAATGCCAAAACGCCTGCGCCGCCTCATCGATCACCACATAAGCATCGTGCCAAACATCCGGATCAAAGTGCGCCGCCGACTCCAAACACATCGAATCAAAACAAAGGGCATAACCGAGCACCTTACCCATCGGATCATCCTTCACCGCCGAAACATGGGGAATACCGAAACGTTCCGCCAACGCCACCGCAAGCTGAATACGGTGAGTGATCACCAAACACGGAACCCCAAGCATCTGAGCCTCAGCAACCAAACGCGCCAGAAACTCAGTCTTACCCGACCCTTTCGGAGCGCGTAGAGCAATCAGCCGCGCATCATCAGGGATCATTATTTCGTTTTCTAACTCCAAAAAGCGCTGTTTGGGATCGATCGCGATCGCCGTCGGATAAGTCAGAGCCGAAACCCGTCGATGCTGCCACTGGCGAAAACTACCCGCTTCAATAAACATCGACTCCACATCACCACCCGCCGCGATTAGATCATCAATTCCCTTAGCCAGATGAGGATTCCAGCGAGCGATCTTGACCTGAACTTGGTGAGATTCCAGCAGCTCCGCCGTCGTAGCGATCGCGCCATCAACCGCAAGACGAGTCGAGCGTTTCGGATCACAATCATAAGCAAGGATAACTGGACGTTTTTCATGGAGGAACGGCAACAAATCAGGATGTAAAACCCGTCCTCCCGCCTTACGTCGATAGGCACAATTCACCCCCGGAACCGAGATCGCTGGGAAGCCCAACGATAACAACGCCAGCGCCTTCTTCTCACCCTCAGTCAAGATCAGTGGAATATCCGTTTTTTCCACGATCCACGACCAGAAGCCGCGAGCCTCACCCGAACTCAAGACTTCAACCTGTTTCGGCGTCGAATAACCATAACGTGCCGCAACCCAACCCCACTGCTCCAGCGTGACCCGGAAAAACGAGAGCCGTAGCGGTTGCTTCGGCGGCGTTTCGTACTTGACGGGTTTACCGCTGGAAATCCAATCACCCGCCGCCGACTGAGTGAGACCAACACGGGGCGAGTCAGGTTTGCAGCGCACCCAGTCGAGTGAGGTATCCGTCAGCGGATCGATGCTCTCGAAAAAGAGAGCGCCTGCTTCGATCGCGCGAACATTGTCACGTTTCCGCAAGGCACGCCAAACCGCATCGGTTTGGCTGCGGTTTGTCAGGAAATTTGCATCAACGGAGTCGAGAAAGCGCTTGATCGCTGGGTCACCGTCGAGGGAAAGGCAGTTGAGTTGGGCAAGCTGGGGGTTGATGCAGCTTGCGGTGAGTTCGGCGAGGTGGCGGGGAGTGAGAATTGTAGATGTCATGACGAGCCTTAGAAGTGTATGTGAATAGCACTTCGGGGCTACGGGCGATGGTGCAAGTACGAGTTTTGACGGCTGAGAGTGCGGTCATGAGCCCTTTTTCGAGAGCTACATCGAGATGGTCTAACCCGCGTGGTTGATGGGTTTGACCATCCTTGAGCCAAAAAAAATCAAAAAAAACTCGGTCACGGGGTCGAAAAATCGAAAAACACCGTGATATACTTGCATTCAAAGCAATGAAAACTCTTGGCGAATCCTTCGTCGCAAATTTAGATTGGTAGTCGTTGTTGCGTTGAAGAGCTTTCGTCCGGAAGGGAACTAGCCCCGAATGCTTATTAAGTTAAGTAGCCGATAAACCTCTCGACAGTCTCTGTCGGGGGGTTTGTCTTTGTGGGAATGCGATCTATGTCTAGGCGTTGGGATGTGGGGTTGAAACTTGAGATTTGGGCTGAGATACAGCTTGCTGCCGATCATACCGCGAAATTCTCATTGGACAGCCTCGATGTGAGGGATTTTATATTAAGCAATGTTACTGATAGTATCGGAGCTGTTCTCTGAGCCGTTCGTTCTCGGTTTCGAGGCGTGTGACTTCTGACCAGGCAGCATCGGCGAGTTGGCGAGCGTCGTCGTCGATGTCATAGTTTTCGAGCAAAATGTCACGTTCGCGTGCTACGCGGCCTAGTGCCTGCATTAATTCAACGTTGGCAGCGTGGTATTCGTCCTGCGTACGAGTGACATCGAAGACTTCATCGGCACGGCGCAAGAGCGAGTCATAGAGGCAGCTAATGACAAGTGTTTCAGCGTCTTTATTGCCCCGCTTGGCTTGGAAATACCAGTAGATGGCTGTGATTCCCAGAGGCCATGGAACGATACGAGTCGCGCCTCGCCCAGCATGGCTTTTTTCAACCTCAAGTTCATCATTTTTCGCGGACGTATAGTCCTTACCTGGTAAAGATTTCGCTCGTTTTGATTGAAGAAATTCGCGGGCGTTTGCGTTCACTCTGACCGATCGTTTCGGCAACCTGGGTCTGGCTCATGCGATAGGAGCCATCGGGTAACTGGAACACATCGATTTCCATGGTTCCGATCGCGATCGTGGCTCGTTTAGCTTTCATCGTCATTCCCATCACCTAACCAGCGCTCAATCACCTCATCCTCAGTGATTCCCTCAAGCCGTGCAGTTGTTGCCACGAGACCAAAAACTGTATCAGCGTTGGCTTCGATCTGCGCACTTAAGATTTGTCCTGCATAGGTTGTTACAGGTCGTCCATGAAATTTTGCCCACAGGGTTAAGAGTTTTAGCTCAGGCTCCGATATCTGTATGAGCAAGCGTGGCGGTCGGTCTGCCATATCCATATCCATATCATTTGTCATCTCCATTATCGGTTGTTGATGGACTTTCGCGTATACCGCCGTAACTACTTTATCCTATTGCTAATCATTTGGAATAACAATTGCTAACCATTTGGATTAATTTTGATTTATTGCAAACGACATAAACTATTCACTAAATCTGCGAACAAGAGCCGAAAGCTATGCGGCTATTAAAATCCAGCCGAGATAGAGCTGTTGTCGCGAAGTTCGCGCAAAGTTCGCATAAGTTTGCAGGCAAACCAAAAATAGAGAGTGAATCAATGGTTCAAACCTACTCACGCCGAAAAGCAGTACCAATACTCGGAATTACCGACGTAGCGATCGGGAAACGATTGAAAGTGATCGGCGAGCAATATCCCGGCTTTGTCGAAGCGACGATGAGCGGTGGAAAGCTGACCGATGAAACGCTCGAACTTCTGAAGTTGTGGGCTGAAGATCGGAAAAAATTTGAAGAACGAGCGAACGAAAGCAGTGAATTAGAAGCGAGTATCAGCCTAGTCGTCGCACCACGGCAAAGCGCACTAAACCGGGTAGATGTGCCGCAATTCCAGATGGAAAGCGGCTGGAACGACGCCCAGCGAGAAACCCATTACAAACTAAAAGACCTAGAACTGGAAAACGAACACCTCGCAATCCAAGTAAAAATCAAACGAAAACGGGAAAAACTCAACAAAACCCTACCCGAACTCCAGCAAATCCTGAGCCGCGACCGCAAACCAATCGCCGTCGAAGGCAGTCAAGGCAGCGGCAAAGCCCTAGCGATCGCCAACGCCATACACAGCTACGCCGACGGTTTAGGGGTAATTGTCCTCGTCCTAGACATCAGCGAAGCAAGCGACCCAGACAGCACTTGGAGAAAACTAGGAATCCCCGCAACAGACGACCCCGAACTCTTCGCCCAATACCTGCAAGCGATCGCCCACAGCCTCCCGAACCGCCCCCAACGAAACAACCGAGCCGAATACGACCGAACCCCACCCGTATTCGCGATCGTCGATGAAGCCCTGTGCGCCTTCGACAGCCTCGACCCCGAAACAATCAAAGCAAAGCCGAAGCATCCGTATCAGTGTCTCAAGTGTTTGCTAGCCGAGCTGGAAGCTTTGTGATGTGGGTAGTGAAGGAAGTTGTTTGAGACCGTCATCACTGGCTCAAGTTTAAGCCAGTGATGACGGTCACATTCGATCTTTTATCTCGTACTGATGTTATGGAGGTTCGCGATCCGACACGAATGGTTGATTGATGAAAGCAACACGGTTTCACGGTTCATGAGTGACAGTAGCAAGAGTGAGTAAACCAATGGAGAATGTCAGATTCAGAAACGGTGGCAAACACTTGTTCGAGAGCCTCGACTAAGGCGGCAGAAGTTTGAGCTTTGAGAGCTCTCAAGCTAGCCTTGAGTTTCGACCACATGTTCTCAATCGGGTTGAAATCGGGTGAATAAG
>JAAUPN010000172.1 GCA_012033105.1 Coleofasciculaceae cyanobacterium RL_1_1 | reverse complement strand
CCGCACCACATTCCACGGCTTCCATTTGAAGCAAGGTGGGCGTTTTGACTCGCGACCGATGTCTCCAGGGCATGGCTTACTCTAACCCAAACTGCTGACGCAGAATGGGCATCACAAAGGTAATCGGCGGACGACTTTCCAAGGTGATCCAGCTTGTGGTCATCATTCCGGAGGTCATTGGCAAGGTCTGCGGGCCTTGAGACGAAGTCCAGGCGTAGCCTGTCGTATTCTTGGGTTCTTTCTGAAGCGCTATTCTGACTTCCAGGGGGGGGCCATTTTTGACGAGCAAATCGGCGAGCTGATCATTGCCCACACGACGGGCGATCGCGTCTCGGGAACTGGGCAATGATGAGACGGCGGTGACTTCTCCCATGATGGCCCCAAACCGCTCTCGCTTCACGGGACTGGGCACCACTTGCACCGACATCCCCGGTTGAATTTGCTTGCCATCACTCAATGGGAAGTAGGAGAGGGCTTCTAAACGCGAATTCGGATCCTCGAGTTGGATGCGGGCCAGGGGACTGCCTTTCCCCACGACTTGGCCGAGGGCTACTTTCATTTCCGTGACGCATCCGGTATGGGGAGTCAGTATTCGACTGTTATCGGCCACCTGTTTCTCCAGTTGCTGGATCGCCTGGGTGACGGCAAGAAGTTCGGTTTCACGGGCCGATTGAGCGGTGAGCATCTGTTGCTGGAGTTGCGTCATTTGACTCTCCAAACTCCGCAGTTGAGCCTCAATATTTGCGATCGTGGCAAAGGTATTCAGATAGCGCTGCTCGGTCTCGGTTTCACTCACATCTAAGGTTTTAAGCTGGGCTTCTAGTCGAGCGATCTCCTGCTGATTGCGCTGATATTCCTGCTGGGCTCCTAACACCACGTCCTGGGTGATGGCTCCTTTTTCTAGCAGAAATCGGCGGCGCTCCCACCGTTCTTTGAGGATGGGGCCGGTTTTACGCACGTCCTCAATTTGTTGCCGTAGGCTTTTGCGTTGCTCTGCCGTGGCGACGTTACTGCGATCGCGCAATTCTGGATTTAAGGCCTGGGCATCCCGCAGACGCGCTTCTAATTGCGATCGCGCCTGTTCTAGGTTACGGGTCTCCAAGGCCATGCGCTGCGTTTCTAAGGTGGTCGCGGCTTGGTGATCCGCCTGGAGTTTCGCTAACTTAATTCCCTGCTGCTGTCGTTGCTGCTTGAGGTCTGAGGGGTCAATCGTGGCCACGAGGGCGCCATTCGCTCCCCGAGTTGCCGTGGGAGCGCCCACTAAACAATCCCCTTCCCGAATATTGAGCTGCATGATTTGTCCGTCAATGGGCGATTGCAAATCCACGATTTGGCTGTCATTGAGCAAGACTCCTGTGGCAGAAACCCGCTGGGGGAGACGCCCTAAAATGCTCCAAACTCCGGCGCCTGTTATTAACAAGCCGAGTCCCAACAGGCCGACCCAGGCGCGCGGGGTGACCACCTGCATCAGACGATCTAGACGCTCCGGAGACGAGAGGCGATCTAGGGATTCTTTGCGAAAAATGGAGGGGCGATCAGGTGAAGTCATTGACCCTCACGCCATGAAACTGACCCACTCGACACCGCAACCACTCAAACCGAGTGGCTGCGGTTCCCATCCGATCTAACCGCTCCAAACTCATCTCCTCCTCCCCTAAGCGAGTTGCATCCCCCTGTTGACCCTCCACACTCAGCCCCCGTTGATAAAGGGTCTGTCTCATCCGATCCGCTAAGACCACCGCTAACGCCTGATAAAATCGACGGGCAAATCCGTCCTGCTCTCGCAAGATACCCCATAGCACATCTTTTTCAAGGGACAGGATATAGGAGGGCTGTAGACCATGGACTGAGGCCGAAGCGGGTAAATCTTCCAAGAGCGACAGTTCTCCTAAAATCTCGCCCGCGCCTAAGGTTTCCACGATGGAGTCCACGCCGTCCTTGGTAATCGTGACTTGGAGTTGCCCCCCCAGGATCAAACTCCACTGTAAAACTGGCTGGCCTTGCGCTAAAAGTTGTTCCCCGGCCGCCAGTCGCCGCAGTTGGCCCAGGTGAATCAACGTATCCAGATCGCGATCCTCCAAAATGGCAAAGAACAGGAGGGCTTGCCTGAGCATGGAGGATGGGCGTAAGGGATGCTCTAATCGCCACAGGGACACTTCGCGCAACCGTTGGGCCAGCAGTTTTGCCACTCCGTGATAAAACCGAAGGGCAAAACTGCGATCGCGCTTGAGCTGTTGCTCGAACAGGTCATAGGCCATGGTGACCACCTGACAGCGGCTCTGGGCGATGACCGACACCACGGTCACTCGACCCTCGAGATAGGAGAGTTCGCCCAAAAGGGTCGGGGATAGTCTGGCCTCCACCGAGGACGTTGTGGGGTCACCCCCTTGATCCGTCGTCCGGATCTTAACTTCCCCTTGACGCAACAGAAACAACGCATCAAGCCGGGTGCCCTCGGCAATGATGACCGTGCCAGGAGCAAGCCATTGCACTGTGCCATGGGTCTCCCACCATGCTAAGTCTTCGGCATTCAGCGTCTCCATTACAGGCCTCCCGCTAGGGGATGGGGATGGGATTAGGAAAAGATGCGAGTTCGCCAGCGATTCAAACAGGCTTCGCCCACAAGGGCTAAAGAGCGGGCTTGATTAATCTGTTGCCTTAAAGCTTCAATTTGCTTGGCTTGGGACTCTACACGATTGTCCAAGGACAGTACGGCCCCGTCACCGCTCGTCACTTCCGCCGGACTCGCCACTGAATTATATTTGAGATGCCCGGTGAAGGATTCACCCATACGGGCCATCCGTTGCACTTGTGCGAGGTCCTGCTGAAGTTGAGCAATCTCACGCCCTTGCTGATCACTTTTATCCTGCAACAGGCTATCCACGGTCGCTGGCGTTGCGGTTCCTATCTCCTCCCCAGATGAACGGACGACGGACTGGAGCGCGGCGGCTATCACTGCCGCTGGATCGGAGGGCGGGGTTCGCCGTCCCTGGGAGAAACGGCTCATGATCGAGGCCATGGCAATGGGCGGCTGATGGGCGATCGCATCATAGTCACTCGTTGAGGCACTCTTGAGCAGCTTCAGCATATTCGTAAACGCAACCATGGACTGACCCGGTTGGGTAGTATATCCGCGATAGTAAGGCACCGTCCATTCCCCGAAGGTCGCCTGGTACTCTTCACTATCGAGATAGGAATCGATGTCGGCCTCATAGCCTTCCGTATCTAGAATTGAGGTGTGATAACGCGTCTCATCAAAGTTATCTGGGGCTCGACCCAACAGGTGCTTAAAGTTCAGCTCAATGCCCCGATAGGAATAACAACCGTCAAAAAAGCGAGTCCGGTAAAGCTGGGATTTGGCTAGGCGGCGCACAAATTCCCTCACGCTGATCCTCCCCGACCGCAGCTGTGATTCCTCAACGCTCAAGCGCTCACTGTCCATCACATGGGCATTCCCCAAGACCTGACGATAAAGCGCGCGAATCACTCCTTCGAATTCAGCCTCCGATGCCCCTGGCATATACTCCACCGGGTCAGAGGTCTTGAATGGCTCATAGGCCTGATAAAACCGATCCTGATAATCTTCAGCGATCGACGCGGCTGGCGCAACCGGGGTGGGAGCGATCGTGGTGACTAAAGCCTGAGGGGCCAGACGAGGTAAGGATAGACGGCACTGGCTCGATGGCTCATTAAGGCCCCATTCAGGCGCGGTCGGTTTTGGGGAGATTGAGTCTGATCACTACTGGAGGGACTCCGCAGCAGGGAAAACCAGTGGGTAAAGCCCGCTAGGGTTTGACTCGATTGGGGTTTTATACCCTCGAGCGTAGGGCACGATATCCTCTCCAAAAGCCTCCCGATACTCGGCACTATCGAGATAGGAGTCTATCTCGGCCTCATATCCTCCCGTTTCATAGATCTGGCCCTGCTGCACAATCTCGTCGTAGCTGCTGGGGGCTCGACCTAATAAATGCTTAAAATTTAACTCGATTGTCCGACTGCGAGGACATGAATCCACAAAGCGCCCTCGGTATAGATTGGATTTTGCCAGCTCTCGCACAAATTCTCGCACGGTCAACTCGCCATGGCGCAGACGAGATTCGGCGGAGGTCAAACGCTCACTCTCCATGACATGGATATTCCCCAAGACTTGTCGGTAGGCGGATTGAATCAATTGATCCATCTCTTGCTCTGAGGCGTTGGGATAAAGCCGGAGGGGATACTCTTCGTCAAATTGCTGCATCCCTAAGTTCACGTCGGGATTTAAAACAGGATTGATAAATGTATTCACTATCTCTATTCACTCCAATTTTTTGTTATATCTAACCCCGACGCACCAAATCCTTTCGATCCCGAGGCTATCGATAGTAATGTACCACCCACTTCCAGTCCCTGATCCCAAGGTCACAGCTCTTAAAACACGCCGTTCAGCAGACCCGTATCCTCAAACGCGTTCATCAAATCGGGTGCGAAAACTGCCATATTTAATCCAATATTGCTTGAGTTCATGACAGGGGGTACATAAACTCGCCTTGGCACGGAATAACACCACTTGACGATGGTTGCCCATCCAAATCCGTCCCACGGAGTTGACTTCAATTAAGCTCCCACCTAGGGTTTCCACACATTCGGTAAAGCGCTCCACGGCACTATAATCGACACTTTCAAATAGGTAAAAGTTTCCAGAACAAATGAGGTGACGACTGCGAATCCAGGCTTTAATCTTTTTTTCTGCTGCAATGGGCAACATCATTCGGTCTGCCTTTTTTTCTGCTGATTCGGAACAGAGGGTCATCGGTCTCGCTTTGTTATCAGGTCGGCGGCAGTTCGGAGGCAAAACTTCGACAGCGGTCAAAATGGGTGGGCCCATGTTCGCCGCCCCACACTCGTTCGTGGCTCTGACAGTCGATGCCTCGATCCCAACTGGACCAATGTCCGTCGGAGACGTCTACGTCACTCTTTAAGTAGGTTGAACGGCCCTGACGCTCGATGAAACATTGATTGCCTGGTTCGACGGTTCCTGCAAATCGATCCGCACCTTGACGCCGAAACACCATGCCACAATGGGCGCGCGGTTGGATTAGATCGGGGGTGATGGTCTCCAAGATACTCGGCTCTCGACCGGAACCGGCATAGCGCAGGGCGTCGGTTAAGGCGTAGTTCTCGATATAGATGTGATCGCCGCGATCTACTAGGCGATGAATGCCCTGACGATAGGGTGTCCACAGATCGTAGTCGTAGGCTTGCTCGGAGTACAGGCCGATACAACCAAAGAAGTCTAGGGGTAAGGGGCGAAAGAAGACTCGAATATGGGCAAATTCGCGCGGCTTTTCCTGGGCTTGGCTCAGGTTACTAAATTCTCCGGACATCCATTGGGCTAATGTGAATAGATCGAGGTTAGACACTGGTGATTCGTCCCATTGTTAAGGGGCTGATACCCGCACTTCTGAGGAGAATGAGGCGGTGACGATGCCGCTCCCTAAACTTGTTTTAATCATCGAGACCCGAAATCTTAGGTGCTCGGTGCCAAACCATATCTTTTCTTCCGCGGCGGCCCGATCGTAGGAGGTCTTCAACACAAAACAGTTGTCTTCGGTAAAGTAGTAGTCCCCGACGGCGGGCATGGTTTCGGCATAGCCTTGCGATCTTAAGAGTTTCCCTTGATTCCCTGGCTCTCTATCTGGAATCGGGACGAGGATGGTACTCCCTTTTAATTCTTCGTCTTCATTCCAGTCTGAATGCCCTTCCCAACTCATTTGAAAGGGGGATACGGCTAAGGATGGATCGTAGTGATGGCTCTGACACAGCTCGATGACGGCGGTATCGTTGACTGAGATGGGTTCAATGTCAATCTCGGATTCGACGGCTTCAAAATGACGAAAGGCAAGATGATGCGCGCTTCGCTGGGAGCGCCAATGACCGATGGAACGCTCGACAAATTCGCTGATGTTCATCCTCGGGGTTCGTTCGCTATTCTTTTTATTAATGATGTGGTTTGACCTGGGTTCAGGTCAAACCACATCACGCGATCGCTTCTTCTCTCTTCCCTAAATTGGCTCGGGCTTTTGATGCTCAATTGCCCGAGCCGATTTAGACGATTTCTGTGATACTGACGATCTTGCCGCTGGTGCGATTGATGCGCTGAATTTGCGGCGTCATTTTGTTCGCATTCACGATGTATTCGCTGGTGCTCCGGCGGCGCGGACTGTCAAATTTAGACCCGGTTACTAATATCTTGAACCGTTTTTCGGTGCCGGATCCCGTGACGGTTGCTTTGGAGGCTTTGATCACGCTGGGGGCGTTGGCGGGCACGACGCTCACCATCTGCGAGCTTTTTACGGCGCTGCTTACTTGCGCGGGGCCGCGATCTACGGCAAAGGAACGGTTATACGTGATTTGGCTGATGCCCACTTCGGTTCTTGTTCCCCGGTTATAGGGCACGGTGTTTTCGCCGAAGTTGTCGAGGTATTCGTCTGAGTCTACGTAGGAGTCGATCTCGGCTCCGTATCCTTCGCTGACACAACGCACGATATGCTCTGAAATTTCCGCTTGGCTCTGGGGCTGACGGCCCAGGAAGTGCTGATAGTTCAGTTCGACAAATCGATAGGGCGCGCAGCTTTGGAAGTGACGCTCTCGGTAAATCTCCGATTTGCCCACCGCTCGTACGAATTCTCGGACGCTGATGCTACCTTCCGATAGCTGCGATTCCGCGACCGTTAATCGCTCGCTTTCCATCATATGAGGGTTCCCTAGCACATATCTATAAACCGCGCGAATCACACTTTGACTCTCTTCTCTCGATGCGTTCGGCATGAGTGTTATTTCGCTATAACTCATTTTTCTTTTTCCTCTATTTAATAATGGCTCAATAGAAACGAATGGCGTAACGCTGTACGCGCGCTCAGCAGGTTATACAACTTCACGAATACTGACGATCTTCGAGCCTGAACGATGGATTCGCTGAATCTGGGGTGACATGTTGCGGGCGCAGACAACATATTCTTTGCGCCCATGCGGGCGTTATGCTCGGAGTTAGATCCTGCGGATACGACGATTTTGATGCGTTTTTCGGTGCCGGAGCCGGTGACGGTGGCGCTCGATCGCTTGATCACGGTGGTGCGATTGGCGGCGACAGCGCTGACGAGCTGGGAGGATTTGACGGCACTACTCACTTGGGAGGGGCCCCGATCTACTGCAAACATCCGGTTGTAGGTGATTTGGCTGATGCCGGCTTCGGTCGAAATCCCGCGGTTATAGGGCACTTGATCTTCGCCAAAGGCGGCGAGGTATTCGTCACTGTCAATATAGGAGTCGATGTCGGCGGCGTATCCTTGGGTGATGCAGCGCTCGATATGCTCTGAGATTTCACTTTGGCTCTGGGGGGGGCGACCGAGCAGGTGCATGTAGTTCAGTTCGACGGAGCGATAGGGCGCGACGCTGGAAAAGTGACGCGCTCGGTAAAAGTCGGATTGGGCGACGGCTCTGACGAAGTCTCGCACGCTATAGCGGCCGTTTTGCAGTTGGGATTCGGCGACGACGAGTCGCTCACTCTCCATCACATGCGGGTTGCCGAGGACGTATTTATACACCGCTCGAATCGTGTTCTGGATGTCTTCGCTCTTTCGTTCTGACATAGGTTTCAGGTCAGCAGTCATTGCGGTTTCTCCTGTGAGTATGGCGATTTCAACTATGTCCCTCTCTCTAAGACGATGAGGGGGATGGGTGCTCTTGAAGTAAACCCATGAGTGCTCGGGGCTCTCATGGGTTTGGCGTTATACGGGGGTGATGCTGGCGATTTTGCCGCCGTCGCGATGCACGCGTTGATAGGTTGCGGAGAGCTGACTGAAGGGCACGATGAAGACTTGGTTGCTTCGACGGAAACGGGAGATGCTATTCACAACGTTGGCGCGGTAGCTGGTGGCTTCGACTCGATACATTTTTTCGGTCGCTCCTTGCCGCTGACGGGATGTGCCGGCGGGGGCGCTAAAGGTGATGCCGGGCTCGACCACGGGGGTGGCGATGCCGTTGATGACAAGGCTATTCAGTTTCGGGGCTTTGCCCGATAGGTCGGATTTGAAGGAGCTGGTGGAGGCGCCTCGCACCAGCTGGAAGGTATGAGTGAATCCCACCATGTGGCTCAGGGCTTCGGTTTTGTATCCCCGGATGTATGGGACGATGTTTTCGCCGAAGACGCTTTGGTATTCGTCACTGTCGAGGTAGGAGTCGATTTCGTCGTCGATGCCGCCGGCGTCCAATATCGCGCTCTTTTCTTTCATTTCGGCGTAACTATTGGGCGCGCGGCCCAATAGATGACGGAAGTTTAGTTCGGTGACTCGGTAGTGGGGGGCGTTTTCTACAAATCGACTTTTGTAGGCGGCGGATTTTGCGAGCGCTCTCACAAATTCGCGGACGCTCAGTTCTCCAACTTTGAACTGCGATTCTGCGACGAGCTGACGCTCGCTTTCCATGACGTACGCGTTCCCTAATACCTGCCGGTACACTGCTTTGATCACGGTCTCGGCGGCTTCAACTCCACTCCCAGTCACCCATTCGACGGGACAGGTCTCGTCAAATAAGCTCACTCCTAAGCGCGATGCGGGTCCAAAAACCATACTTTCTCCTGCTTTTTCACAGCTTTTTGCGAATTAGAATCTTTCCTAAAATGTTACAAATCATTTTGTTCACATTTCGAAATGATTCATAAGACTCGATTGGAAACAACGCCTTAACATTTACCCCTTAAAGGAGCTCACGCTCTACGGTTGTCAACAATTTATTTCTAAGTAAGTGAGTACAGCCAAAGTCTCTACTCACCCTCAATCTTCATACATGAATGCATCTTCACTTATCAAGAAATATAAACTTTTTCGTAACGCTTCCTTCATCTCTATGTTACGTCACGCTCCACAACTTTGCCCAGGAGGTAAATTCACTTCTGCTTTTCCTCTACGCCAAATCCCACTAATGAAACGTCCCGAAGAGGCTGTCCCTCCTCGGGGCGAACGAAATTGATAATCTTACGAATTCGTAAATTGGGATTCACAAGCGTAATCGTATCGACGGAAACGACACGGGTATAAGTTGTTTTCATGCGCAGCTCCCGGAGGAGTGGGTCAAACTCGAATTTAGCAATCTTGGGTTGGGCTTCTTCATAGGCGCGATCGCGAAGATAATCCCCCACCAGCAAGTCCCCCTGCTGCTGGAAAACAAACAGCATATTCAAATCATGGGCCACCCGTTCACCCGTCTCTGAGACCGTTTCAAAGGCCAAGTGGTAACCAGGATATTGCTCCAGCGCTGCGACAGCTTCATAGGCATTATCCGCGAGAACCTTCTGCTTTCGTGTTAGGTCAACAGGATGCACATCAAATTCGGTGTGGGAGCGTTCCACATGTTGCTGAGTTAGATAATGATACGTTCGCTCGGTCACCCAATGCCCCACACAACAGT